>CANBRV010000061.1 GCA_947372005.1 Comamonadaceae bacterium
TGCTTCGCGCTTGCTCATCCATTTGGCAATCACAACAACTAAGACCGCGCCTAGTGCGCCAGCTAAGGCTTCTGAGTTTGGCACATTAGCCTCGAACCAATGCACAACCGCAGGATCAGAGACCATCATGCTACCAGCCAAGAAGCCAAGAAGCGCTGCGCCGCCGGTAATGATGATTGGATATTTGTCCATCACCTTGATGAGTATTGTGCTGCCTGCAATGATGAGTGGAATGGACATGGCTAAGCCAATAATAAGCAGCGTCAGGCGTGCTGCTTCAGGTGCTTTGTCAGCAGCGCTAGCTACAGCGATCACGTTGTCTAAGCTCATGACTAAGTCGGCAACCAAAATCGTCCGAATGGCTGCACTGACTGTCGTATGAGATTTGATGTTGGCCTCATCATCGCTGTCGGTTAGCAGCTGATAGCCAATCCAAAAGAGCAGTATGCCGCCAATCAACTTTAGATAAGGCAAAGTTAGCAGTTTCACAGCAACGATTGTCAAAATCACACGCATGATGATGGCTGCCGCGCTTCCCCAAATAATGGCTTTCTTTTGATGCTCAGGCTTGAGCGAACGCGCTGCCATCGCAATCACGACTGCGTTATCGCCAGATAGCAAGATATTTGCCACGATGATCGCGAGCAGTGCTCCCCACAGTGCGCCAGAAGTCCAGTCCATAGTTTTCTCCTAAAAATCAAAAGTCTTAAAAATAAAAACCCCTCTAGCTTGTGGCCAGAGGGGTCTGGGTATGGCTGATCTTACCGAAAAATTACAGCATTGCCTTGAGTAGTTTCCCCATCTCTGATGGATTGCGTGTCACCTTGAATCCGCATGCTTCCATGATGGCGAGCTTGGCATCTGCTGTGTCAGCGCCGCCAGAGATTAAAGCGCCTGCATGCCCCATGCGCTTACCTGCTGGTGCAGTGACGCCAGCAATAAAGCCCACAATAGGCTTTTTCATGTTGGCTTTGCACCATTCGGCGGCTTCGGCTTCATCTGGGCCGCCAATTTCACCAATCATGATGACCGCATCGGTGTCCGGATCGTCGTTAAAGGCGCGCATCACATCGATGTGTTTGAGACCATTGATAGGGTCGCCACCAATGCCAACAGCTGAGGATTGGCCTAGACCAATTTCAGTCAATTGAGCAACTGCTTCATAAGTCAAAGTACCCGAACGAGAGACCACGCCAATGCGACCTTTGCGGTGAATGTGACCTGGCATGATGCCGATTTTTATTTCGTCTGGCGTAATCAAGCCTGGGCAGTTAGGCCCAAGCAAGAGCGTTTTTTTGCCGCCAGCCGCTTCTTTAGCTTTCATGCGGTTACGCACTTCAAGCATGTCGCGAACAGGAATGCCTTCGGTAATGCAGATTGCCAGATCCAAATCGGCTTCTACGGCTTCCCAAATGGCCGCTGCCGCGCCTGCTGGCGGTACATAAATCACAGAGACCGTTGCCCCCGTCTCAGAAGCCGCCTCTTTGACTGATGCGTAAATTGGGATATTAAAAATCGACTCGCCCGCTTTTTTCGGATTCACGCCTGCGACGAAGCATTCTTTGCCATTGGCATATTCTTGGCATTTTTCAGTGTGAAATTGACCAGTCTTGCCTGTAATACCTTGGGTGATAACGCGTGTGTTTTTGTTGATGTAAATAGACATGTGAATTCCTTATTTCAGAGCTGCGACAACTTTTTCGGCAGCTTCTGCCATCGAGTCCGCGCTGATGATCGGCAAGCCTGATTCGGCCAGCATCTTCTTGCCCAGTTCTTCGTTGGTGCCTTTCATGCGGACAACTAGCGGCACAGAAAGGTTTGTAGCCTTGCAAGCCGTAATCACGCCCGTGGCAATGGTGTCGCACTTCATGATGCCGCCAAAAATGTTGACCATGATGGCCTTCACTTTTGGGTTTTTCAGCATAATTTTGAAGGCTTCAGTGACTTTCTCTGGGGTGGCGCCACCGCCCACATCCAAGAAGTTGGCAGGCTCTGCGCCGTAGAGCTTGATGGTGTCCATCGTCGCCATGGCAAGGCCTGCGCCGTTGACCAAGCAACCAATGTTGCCGTCTAAGCTAATGTAGGCAAGGTCAAATTTAGAAGCTTCGATTTCAGCCGCATCCTCTTCATCTAGGTCGCGGTAAGCCACGATTTCTGGGTGACGGAATAGTGCGTTCGGGTCAAAGTTGAACTTGGCATCAATACACTTGACGCCGCCATTGCCTTCCAAAATCATCGGGTTGATTTCAACCAGCGACGCGTCGGTGTCCATGTAGCATTTGTAGAGCTTGGTCAAAATGTCCACGCACTGGGCGGTGGAGCCAGTAGGGACGCCAATCGCAGCAGCAAGCTTCTCACCTTGTGCTTGCGTGAGACCAGTCGCTGGATCGACCATTTCCGTCAGGATTTTTTCTGGGGTCGAGTGCGCCACTTCTTCAATATCCATACCGCCTTCAGATGAGACGATAAACGCGACTTTTTGTGATGCGCGATCAGTCACTAGCGACACGTAGTATTCTTTTTTGATGTCAGCGCCTTCTTCGATCAGTAAGCGGCGAACTTTTTGTCCCTCAGCAGCCGTTTGATGCGTAATGAGCTGCATGCCGAGAATCTCGCCAGCAATCTTTTTCACTTCGTCAATTGAGCGTGCCAGCTTCACACCGCCACCTTTGCCACGTCCACCTGCGTGGATTTGCGCTTTAACAACCCACACAGGGCCGCCCAGCTTTTGCGCAGCTTCTACCGCTTCTTGCACCGTAAACGCTGGGATGCCGCGTGGCACAGGCACGCCAAACTGGCGTAATAAATCTTTGGCTTGATACTCGTGAATCTTCATGCAAAACCTTGAGGATGGTTGGAGGGAAACGTTGATATAAACGAAGCGCGTAATGTATCATGCTGCACCGCACCAAAACTGACCACAAAATGACAAAAAAAATCTTTATTGACGGCGAAGCTGGCACCACGGGTTTGCAAATCAGAGAGCGTTTGCAAGCTATGCCTAGCGTGGCCTTGCTGAGCATTGCCCCCGAGCTACGCAAAGACGCCTCAGCCAAGCGCGATTTGATGGCTGAAGCAGATTTGGTGGTTTTGTGCCTGCACGATGATGCAGCGAAGGAATCGGTCGCGATGATTGACGCGCTGCAAGGCAAAAAACCGCGCGTCATTGACTCGTCCACGGCACATCGTACGGCGGATGGTTGGGTGTATGGTTTTGCGGAACTCTGCGCCACCCAAGTAGAAGCTATTAAAAATGCCCAGTACGTGGCTAATCCCGGCTGCTACCCAACGGGAGGGATTGCACTCTTACGCCCATTGATTGATGCAGGCTTGTTGCCAAAAGACTATCCCGTGGTGATGCAGGGCTTTTCGGGCTACTCCGGTGGTGGCCGCCAAATGATTGAATCTTATGAAGTGACTAAAAATGCGCCGCCGCTAGAGCTCTATGGGCTTGGCCTTGCTCATAAGCATGTGCCTGAGCTGCAAAAATACGCTGGGCTCACACGCCGCCCGATCTTTGTACCTGCGGTTGGTAACTTTCACACAGGCATGCTAGACCAAATTAGTTTGCATTTTGACTTGATGAATGGCGTCAAAAACGCGCAGCAATTAGAGGATGCACTGCGCGCCCACTATGTGGGTAGCGAGTTTGTGCGCGTGGTCGCGCCGCTGGCGTCGGGGCGTATGGAGCCCGAGGCGCTGAATGGCACCAACAACATGGAGCTCAGCGTGTACGGCAACGATCTACTTGGTCAAGCGGTGCTAGTTGCAAAACTTGACAACCTTGGCAAAGGCGCAAGTGGCGCAGCCGTGCAAAATTTGAAGTTGATGCTGGGAATTTAAACGTAGTTTTGCGGGAAAAATTTCCGCTCGATCAGCTCAATCAAAATGTGTAGCACCTTGATGTGCAGCTCTTGCACGCGATCCGCAAAATGTCCCGCTGGCGTGCAGATGTAAACATCTGTTAGCGCTTCCAATTCTGGATTGCGCTTACCCGACAAGATGATGACGCGAACGCCCAATTCCTTTGCCGTGCGTGCGGCACGAATCACGTTTTTACTGGTGCCGCTTGTGGTGAGTGCCACCAGTGCATCGCCCGTGCGACCATGCGCCTCTATGTAGCGCGAGAAGACATGCTCATAGCCGTAGTCATTCCCCACGCAGCTCATGTGACTGACGTCGCTGATGGCCGCAGCACCGAGCGCGGCGCGGTCTTTGCGATAGCGACCTGTGAGCTCCTCGGCAAAGTGCATGGCGTCGCACATGGAGCCGCCATTGCCGCACGAATACACGTGACCTTTTTGTTCAAAAACGCTAATTAGCGTTTGCGCAGCTGCTTGAATATCGGCAAGCGTTGCTGGGTTGGCTAGCAAGTTGGTTAGACCTGTCTGTGCTTCGCGCAGGCTGGATTCAATGTGGTTGATCATGAGGCGTCTTTCAATTTCAGGGCTTGATCATATAAAGAGTTTTTGGGCAGACCGCTGACATCCATCGTCACTTGCACGGCAGTTTTGAGTGGCAGCTCTTGCAGCAACCGCGTGAGTAGTTCCGTGGCAGTGGTCGTAACCGTGTCGTCCGCAATGCTAGAGGCCACATCCTGCATGGCTTTGGGGTGAATTACAAGGGAAAACTCACCACGTGCGTTGTCGGCTTTAGCCGCCAGCCATGCTGGCAGCTCGGCTGCTTGCATCGTCACAATGGATTCAAATTGCTTGGTGAGTTCGCGCCCGACAGTTACGCGGCGCTCACCCAAATTAGAAAGCTCTCTGAGCAGTGTCTCGATACGGTGCGGGGCTTCTAAAACAACCACGGCACGATCTGCGCCCTTTACTTGCTTGAATACCGCTGCACGGTCTGCACCCTTAGACGGTAAAAATCCGATAAACACAAATCCTGATGTGTTGACGCAACCCGCAGCCGAGAGTACGGCGGTCACGCTGGACGCCCCTGGAAGCGGTACAACGCGCATGCCTGCGGCTACGGCGGCAGCTACCAAACGGCTGCCAGGATCACTGATAGCGGGCGTACCGGCATCGCTCACATAGACTACGCGCTCACCCGCTTGCAGTTTGGTAATCACGTTTTGTGCGGCTTCACTCTCATTATGCTCATGTAGCGCCATTAGTGGCTTATGCAAACCGTAAGCGTGCAAGAGCTGACCCGTATGACGGGTGTCTTCGCAAGCAACGGTGTCAGCTAGGCCAAGCAAGTAAAGGGCTCTAAGGCTAATGTCGGCTAAATTGCCAATGGGCGTGGCAACAACATACAGCGTGCTTTGCGGATAGTGTTGACTACCCGCTACCAGCTTGGCAGCGGCGAGTGCTTCGGTGTATGCTGAGGTGATGGTAGACATGAATAAAACGCAGCAGGGCTCTTGGGCAGAAAATTTAGCGCTTGCGCATTTGCAAGCAAAGGGGCTCGTGCTTGTGGCACGTAACTACAAAACACCAGGTCGCGGCGGCGGCGAGGTTGATTTGATTATGCAAGAGCCAGCCAGTCACGCCAAAGAAGAAGCAACTTTGGTGTTTGTGGAAGTGCGTCAACGTGCTAACGCCTCGCATGGCGGCGCGGCAGCTAGTGTGGGAGCAAGCAAGCAGCGCCGAGTCATTTTTGCTGCGCGGTACTACCTCTTGCGCTTGCCTAAAGTGCCCCCATGTCGTTTTGATGTGGTGAGCATAGAAGGTGATCTTTCGCATGCGCCGCAACTGGTTTGGATGACGGGTGCGTTTGAGGCGCCCAGTTTTTAGCAGCGGCATACAGTTTCTTATTCATTCGCTATCATTGATCTCATGTTTGAACAGCGTATCCATCAACACTTTATTGCCAGCGCAGATTTGAAGTACCAGGCGGCTGAGGCTCTTTCTACGCCAATTTCGCGCGCTATCGAGGCGATGTGGACGGCGGTAACTAATGGTGGCAAGGTGCTGGCTTGTGGCAATGGAGGGTCGGCTGCCGATGCGCAGCATTTTGCGGCTGAATTTGTTGGACGCTATGAGCGCGAACGTCCAGAACTTGCGGCTTTGGCGCTCACCACGGACGCATCCGTTATGACGGCAATTGCCAACGATTACAGCTACAACGATATTTTTGCTAAGCAGGTGCGGGCACTTGGGCAGGCGGGTGATGTGCTTTTGGCAATAACGACAAGCGGCAATTCGACCAACATCTTGGCCGCAATTGAGGCGGCGCACAATCGAGAGATGGTCGTGATTGCATTGACTGGCAAAGGCGGCGGCAAGATGAATGAGCTGTTAGGCGAGACTGATATCCAAATTTGTGTGCCACACGACCGTACGGCGCGAATTCAAGAAGTGCATATCTTGGCGTTGCACTGCATCTGCGATGGTGTGGATGCGATGTTGCTGGGTGAAACTGAGTAAATAGAGTTTTTAAAAAGGATAGATCATGAAAAAGTTATTACTAACTACTTTGGCAGCTAGTTTGATCGCGAGCAGCCTGTCTGGCTGCGTGGCGCCCATTTTGATGGGCGGCGCATTTGCTGGAAGCGTTTTGGTAGCAACCGATCGACGAACTTCCGGTGCGCAAGTTGAAGATCAAGGTATTGAGCTGCGAGCTACTAGCCGCCTTGCTGAGGCGTTGGGCGATCGCGTGCACATCAACGTGACTAGTTACAACCGTCAAGTTTTGATAACGGGCGAGGTACCAAGTGAAAAAGATAAAGCGACTGCTGAGCAAATTATTGTCAAGGTTGACAATGTCAAATCGGTGGTTAACGAGTTAGGCGTGCTTGGTAATACAAACCTATCAGCCCGCTCGTCAGACACCTTAATTACTAGCCGCGTAAAAGCTGCATTGTTAGACGATAAACAAGTGTATGGCAACGCTTTTAAAATTGTGACAGAGCGTGGCGTGGTGTACATGATGGGCCGTGTGACGGCGCGTGAAGCCGATTACGCAACCAATATTGTGCGTGGTCAAAGTGGCGTACAAAAAGTAGTTCGTGTGCTTGAGGCCATCAGTGAAGATGATCTTAAGCAACTGGTGCCAGCGCCAGCTTCGCCTACTGAAATGAAATCGTCACCTGTCATGAGTGGCTCGGGGCAACCCGTCATGACTAATTCGCCAAAATAAATCTAATACCGCAGCGTGGGAGCTACGGCAAGCACGTTTTGTCTTATTTGAGCCGCTTAATCAGGCTCGATGTATCCCAGCGATTTCCGCCCATTTGCTGTACGTCAGCATAAAACTGGTCGACCAATGCTGTGGCGGGAAGCCGAGCGCCATTTCGCTTGGCCTCTTCCATAACCAGTCCCAAGTCTTTGCGCATCCAATCTACGGCAAAGCCAAAGTCAAATTTGTTGGCGACCATGGTTTTTCCGCGATTGTCCATTTGCCAGCTTTGCGCCGCGCCTTTACCAATGACATCTAACACTTGGTTCATATCCAAGCCCGCACGCTGGCCAAATGCAATCGCTTCCGACAATCCTTGCACAAGCCCAGCAATGCAAACCTGATTCACCATTTTAGCTAGCTGTCCTGCGCCGCTTTCGCCTAGCAATGTGACAGCGCGTGAAAATGCCATTGCTATAGGCTTGATGGCTTCAAATGTTACTGGATTGCCGCCACACATGACAGTTAACAAACCGTTTTGCGCGCCACCTTGGCCGCCCGAAACAGGCGCGTCGATAAAGCCAATCCCTGCGCCTGTTGCAGCTGTTGCTAACTCTCGTGCAATATTGGCTGATGCGGTTGTGTGATCAACAAAAATAGCGCCCTTTTTCATACCCGCAAATGCGCCGTCTGCGCCAAGCGTGACTGAGCGCAAATCGTCGTCGTTGCCGACGCAGCAAAAAACGATATCTGCCTGAGCGGCAGCTTCGCGTGGTGTTTTTGCTGCGGCGTGGCTGCCCGTGGTGCCTTTGAACTCGGTCAGCCAAGCGTCCGCTTTGCTACTTGAGCGGTTATAAACCGTGACGCTATGCCCTGTAGTTGCTAAATGCCCCGCCATGGGATAGCCCATAACGCCAAGGCCTAAAAAGGCCACACGCGTGGGCGTAGATGATTCATAGGCTTTGGCATTAATGCTAGGTGTAGACATAGTGGCTTTCGTGGTTTAAAGATTGACGACTCTAAAGTTCTCTGGGAACTTGGCTTTGGTTCTGGCTTCCGCTGGAGTAATGCGCCCTGCGTTGACCAGTTCAGTTAAGCATTGGTCCAACGTTTGCATTCCCACATTGTTGCTGGTCTGAATGGTGGAATACATTTGTGCAATTTTATTTTCACGAATTAAATTGCGAATGGCAGATGACCCCAGCATGATTTCGTGTGCGGCGACTCGGCCTAGCCCATCTTTCGTTTTGCACAGTGTTTGTGTAATCACGGCTTCTAGCGACTCAGACAGCATGCTGCGGATGAGTTCTTTTTCAGCGGCACTAAATACATCGACGATACGGTCAATGGTTTTTGCGGCACTAGATGTGTGCAGCGTGCCAAATACCAAGTGACCGGTTTCAGCCGCAGTTAGCGCTAAGCGAATGGTTTCTAAATCACGCAGTTCACCTACCAAAATTGCATCTGGGTCTTCGCGTAGTGCCGACTTGAGTGCTGCGGCAAAGCTGTGCGTATGCGTAGTGACCTCGCGCTGATTAATCAAACTCTTTTTTGGTTGATGCACAAATTCGATGGGGTCTTCAACAGTCAAGATGTGCGCGGGTTCGTTTTCGTTCAGGTGATTCACCATCGCGGCCAGCGTGGTGGATTTACCGGAGCCTGTGGGGCCTGTCACCAGCACTAGTCCGCGTGGCTTTAAACAAAGCCTAGCAAAAATCTCTGGAGCGCCTAGCTGCTCTAACGTTTGAATCACCGAGGGAATAGCCCTCATCACCACAGCTGCGCCTCGATTTTGGTTAAAAGCGTTGACGCGAAAGCGAGAGAGACCGGGCACCTCATACGACATGTCGTACTCCAGATGCTCGGCATAGGCGGCTCGCTGCTTGTCCGTCATGATGCCAGTAATCATGACGTGTATCGCTTGATGTGTCATGGGCGGCAAGTTGATGCGCACCATGTCGCCATGCACCCGAATCATGGGAGGCAAGCCAGCCGATAAATGCAAATCGGAGGCTTTTTGCGCAACCATAAAGGCCAATAATTGGTTGATATCGAGCGTGGAGGCTTGAGTGTTTTCCATAGCGGCACATTATGATTGCAAACCATGACTGATCTTGCCCAGCGTTTTCAAAGCGTGACACAAAAAATAGAGGCTGCCGCGCGTGCGGCTCAGCGAGACTCGTCTTCAGTCCACTTGCTTGCTGTGAGTAAAACTTTTGAGGCATCTCAGGTGGAGGCTATATTTCATAAGGGGCAGCGCGCGTTTGGTGAAAATTACGTGCAAGAAGCTGTCGTAAAAATTGACGCGCTCAAGCATCACCAGCCGCAGATCAATTGGCATTTGATAGGGCCATTACAAAGCAATAAAACGGCAGTAGTGGCCGAACACTTTGATTGGGTACAAACGATTGATCGCTTCAAAATCGCCCAAAGATTGAACGATCAACGGCCTGCACATTTACCAGCGCTTAACGTCTGTATTCAAGTCAATGTAGATGGCGGCATGACCAAATCAGGCGTTGACTGTACAGCCAGCCCAGAGGCCGCACTGGCTCTGGCTTGCCAGATGGGGGGGCTGGAGCGACTTGTCCTGCGTGGCTTGCTGGCCATCCCCGAGCCAGAGTTGGATATAGCCAAGCAACAAGCTGTGTTTGCCAAGGTGAAAGCGGTGTTCGATTTTTTAAATGCAAACTTAGATGCAAGTCATCAACTTGACACACTCTCCATGGGCATGAGTGCTGATTTCGCCGCTGCGATTGCCGCAGGCTCGACGATGGTGCGCGTTGGCAGTGCTATTTTTGGCGAGCGACAATACGCCGCATGAAAAATCAATACCTCAAAACCTTGCTGCTGTGGATTGGTGGCGCTGTTCTTATCGCCGCCGCTTACCGTGCCTACGAATGGAAAGGCGTCGCCCTTGTCGTCACAGGACTCGTTTTTTGGCTGATGCTGCACTTCACCCGCCTCATGCAAGCGCTTAAGCGCGCCGCTAATCGCCCTGTGGGCTACATTGACAGCGCGGTGATGCTTAGCGTCAAACTCAAAGTGGGTTGGTCGCTTTTGCATCTTGTGGCGTTGACCAAAAGCCTAGGCGCTTTACAGTCTGAAAAAAATGTGCAGCCCGAAGTGTTTCGTTGGACAGACAACGGCAATTCGTATGTGGACTGCACGTTTGTCGGCGGGAAACTCGCTAGCTGGCAGTTGGTTAGGCCTGAGCAGGTTTAGCTAGTCGCTTAGTGGTTATCGCGCGGCACAAATGCGCCGCGCTTGCCACGCAAAAAGTCTAAGTCCACACCTTCATCGGCTTGCAGCACTGTGTCGGTATAGAGCTTCCAATAACCTGAAGTGAGCTTGGGCTCAGGCGGCTTCCACGCTTGCAAACGGCGGGCGATTTCTTCATCACTCACGTGCAGATGCAAGCTGCGTCCCGCCACGTCTAGCGTGATGAGGTCGCCGTTTTGCACAAT
>CANBRV010000062.1 GCA_947372005.1 Comamonadaceae bacterium
TGGGCAATGCCTTGGGCTTCTAGGTCTAGGGATTCAATGGCGTAGCGAGGCGAGGTATAGGAGACATTCATTATTCGATTTTAAAGACCCTGCGCCCTCACCCAATACTTCAGCCCCACATCGTCTTGAATTAAATCTAAGCTATCCGCTATTTGCTCCAAGTCGTCTTTGCCGTGATTAACATGATCGCGCAGCACGCGGTTAAGTGTTTTTGCCTGCAAGCCTTGCGCTTGCCCAATGCCAAAGTTGCAGCGAAATTTAAATTCCTCTGCTGACAGTTCACCCTCTAAGGTGGTTAGTTGCTTGTCCAACATCAGATTGAACTGGCGCAATTTTGAATCTGCAATCTGCGCAATTGCACTCTCAGTTTGTGCCAGCACACGCCATTGAATCTGCAAAAGCGCCAGCAAATCCTGCTTGGCGTTGGCTGCATTTACCTCCACCATCAAAGCAGTTTTGCGTAGGCGCTCTTGCGTATCAGGTTCACGATCAGGGTGTAGCAAACTAACCAGCCGCCGATACACCTCGCGCAAAGATTGCTGCGCATCTATCTCGTCTGGGGTTTCTTGTATTTTTGCTTTTTTTGCTCTAGAGGCAAGATGCGCTTTTTTTGCCGCCTCACGCTCCTGCTCTTTGGTTTGCTCATTCCAATCTGAGCGCAACACTTCTTCAAAAATTGCATCTATTTTTTCGCCTAATCTGCCAGTGTCATCTTCTCGGGAGGCCATGCTGTACTTGGCTTGCAGAGCCTCTATCGTAGGCAGATGCTCGGCTTGTACGCTGCTGTACAGCAAGCTTTGCGCAATCGTCACAATCATCTCCACCATCTCAGCACGAATGGTTTTAGACAAGCCCTTGGCATCCAGTCGGCGATCTAAATAAAGGATGATGGACAGGCTTAATTGCGCCTTTTTCCGCTCAATGGGACCCATAGCGGCTGCGTAGCGGCGCTCAAAATCCTGAGCCAGTGCGCGCTGGGCGTCTAGTTGCGCTTTATATGCCTCGATTTGAGCCTGTTTGGCTTGGAACCGCTGCTGCTCTTTGCTCGGCGCTGCTGCTAATGCAGCAACCTCAACGCTTGGGGAGGTACTGCGCTGGATCAACCGGTTTGCCTTGCTTGCGAATTTCGAAATGTAGCTTCACTTTGTCGGAATCGCTTTGTCCCATTTCAGCAATCTTCTGCCCTCTCGTCACCGTTTGATCTTCCTTAACCAGTAGGATTTGATTATGGGCATAGGCACTTAAAAATGTATCGTTGTGTTTCAGAATAACTAAATTGCCGTAGCCTCGCAAACCAGAGCCCGCATAAACAACTTTACCGTCGGCTGTAGCAAATACAGAGTCACCCACTTTTCCGCCCAAGTCCAGCCCTTTATTTTTGCTTTCATCAAAGCCGGCGAGCAACGTATTCGATGTTGTTGGCCACATCCAATTCAAATCATCACCAGCAGATTTAGCAGGCGTCACTGCTGGCGGTGTAATAACAGGGGACGTGATGGCAGCCGGGCCTGATCCCTGCATCGGCACAGGTGTTGCCACTGCCACAGCCGCGCTACCCGTTGGCGGCACCACGCGCAGCACCTGACCCACTTCAATTTGACTTGGGCGATCCAGCTGATTCCAGCGTGCAACATCACGCCAGTTTTGTCCGTTATCAAGCCCAATTCGGATCAAGGTATCGCCCTGTTTAACCGTGTAATAGCCAGGCTTACCCTCATTTTCAAAGCCCATAGGCCTTGCGTCTCCAGCGCTTTGCGCCGAAACCCCTGGGCCAATTCCTGCATTCTTTGCGGTCGATCCTGCAGTAGCTGCATTTTTGGTTGCGGCCGTCCCTCTACTCTCTACTGGCGCTTTATTGAGGTACCCGCCTTTGGAGCTCGCACATCCAACTAGCACCAGCGCACTACTCAAAGCACAAAAGCCGAGGTAGCGAAAAAATAAAAGAGAGTGTGTTGTCATGGAATCTATTCGTCAAGCAATGATGCCTGATTTTAGAGGGACGAACTGCACAGGCTCAAGAACACTTTGCACAAATCCATTTGGCGTTTTATCAATCACCACCAACGCCTGTTGACGATTGCCAGCCCATGAGGGGGCAACCAATCGTCCGCCCATAGCCAATTGGTCGAGCCATGCCTGCGGAATCGCCTCGCCGCCAGCAGCCGAAATAATCGCAGCATAAGGTGCAACATCAGGAAAGCCCAGCATGCCATCACCAAAACGAACCTGCACGTTGGTGTATTCACAAGCTTTGAGATGAGCCCTAGCCTTCGTCACCAAGCCTTCAATACGCTCAATGCTAAACACATGACGTGCTAACTGTCCTAGCACCGCCGCTTGATAGCCACAGCCCGCACCAATCTCTAGGACCTTACCGCTAAAACGCGGCTGGCCATTGAGTAGCAGCTCAATCATTCGCGCAACCACATTGGGCTTAGAAATCGTCTGACCAAAACCAATGGGCAGCGCCGTGTCTTCATAAGCCTGCGTAGCTAAAGCTGAATCCACAAAGCGATGACGCTCAACAGTTTGCATGGCTTCAAGCACAGCTGGGTTTTTAATTTCTTTAGCTAATCTTGCAATCAATCTAGCCCGCACGGCACTTGACTCTAGGCCAATACCCGTATCAATTCCCACGGGCATGCCGTCAGAAGGCTTACGCCATGTGGTTTGGCGAGCAGGTGTCATCAAGAAAAACTCTGTGCCCAAAACGGCAAGCGGTCAAGATCCGTCATATCGCATTGCAGCGGTGTGACACTCACAAACCCCTCTCGCGTGGCGTGAAAGTCTGTGCCCATTGCGTCATCTTTGGCAGGTCCTGCGGCGCCAATCCAGTACATCGTCTCACCGCGTGGACTTTGCTGCGTGACAACGGGTTCGGCTGCATGACGACGCCCAAGGCGCGTGACCTGCAAGCCTTTAATTTGACTATTAGGCAAATTGGGAATATTGACGTTTAACAGCCATGGCGGGAGCTTTTTATCCAAGCCTGGTAAAAGTTTGCCCACCAAGCTAGCCGCATAAGCAGCTGCATCATCTAAATGTGCCCAGCCTTTTTTAGTTTGCGAAAACGCAATCGCTGGCACGCCAAATAAATACCCCTCCATCGCGGCACCAACCGTGCCTGAGTACACCGTGTCGTCGCCCATATTGGCGCCGTTATTGATGCCAGAGACCACCAGATCAGGCTGGTAGCCAAGTAAACCTGTCAGTGCAATATGCATGCAGTCCGCTGGCGTGCCATTGACGTAGCGAAAGCCATTGGTTCTTGAATCGCCTTGAGAGTCATAGACATAGAGCGGCGCATTCAAAGTCAGTGCATTCGATTTAGCGCTGTTGTTGTGCTCAGGGGCGATGACTTCTACTGAAACGTTTGGCATTTTGCACAGCGCATGGTAGAGCGCAATGATGCCAGCGGCTTGGAAACCATCATCATTACAAAGAAGAATTTTTATCATTCGTCCAATTGTAGGTGTCGCTATGATTTGATCTTTATCTGACCACACACAAAAGGACACTCATCATGCATGCATGGCTTTGCGAAAACCCCGTTGGTATTGATGCACTCACCTACCAAGAGCTGCCTACGCCCGAGCCAAAGGCGGGAGAAATTCGAATCGCCATCAAAGCCGCATCGCTTAATTTTCCCGACATCTTGATCGTGCAAAACAAATATCAAATGAAGCCTGCTCTGCCTTTTGTGCCCGGCTCAGAATACGCGGGCGTCATCGAAGCTTTGGGCGAAGGCGTGGCGGAAAAATTCCCACATCTCAAAATTGGCAGTGCCGTTGCAGCACTCAGCGGAACAGGCGGATTTGGCAGCCATACTTGCGTAGAAGCCGTGCGGGCTATGCCTCTACCAAAAGGCTTCCCAATGGTAGATGCTGCCGCCTTCATCATGATTTATGCGACGTCGTATCACGCGCTGCTTGACCGTGCAGCACTGCAAGCAGGCGAGACCGTGCTCATCTTAGGCGCAGCAGGCGGCGTAGGTACAGCTGCCATTCAAATCGCCAAAATCAAAGGTGCGCGCGTTATTGCAGCCGTTTCAACTGATGAAAAAGCAGCACTGTGTAAATCTATTGGTGCAGATGAAACCATCAACTACGCGACCGAGAACCTGCGCGACCGTATTAAAGAACTAACCGCTGGCAAAGGTCCCGAAGTGATCTATGACCCCGTTGGTGGCGATCTGGCTGAGCCCGCCTTTAGAAGCATTGCTTGGCGTGGTCGTTATTTGGTCGTAGGATTCGCTGCAAGCCCCGTTGTTCCTAGCCTCCCGATGAACTTACCTTTGCTAAAAGGCGCATCGTTAGTTGGCGTGTTTTGGGGTGATTTTGCTAGGCGCGAACCTAAGCAAAATGCCGCCATGATGCAAGAGTTGGCCCAGTGGTACGGCGCTGGAAAAATCAAACCCGTGATTGATTGCACCATGCCGATGAAAGACTTAAAAGCGGCCTACGAGCGTATGGGCTCCCGAGCCGTTAAGGGGAAATTAGTAATGGTGAATGACTAAGCGCTTGGAAACTCAATTCGAACTTCCAACCCATGCTCCAACCCAGAAGGCGGAGAAGTAAACGTCAACCGCCCTTTTTGCCTTTCCACAATCGTTTTGACAATTGATAAGCCAAGACCAAAACCTGTTTGATCGAACGAACTCCTCACATGACGCTTAGCTAACTTGGTAATTTGGTCAGTCGACAAACCCTCTCCTGTATCGACCACAGACACATAAGCATCCCCTCCACTACTCATGCGTCCAATCCGCACCGTCACATCCGCATCTGGTGCATGACGCAGTGCGTTTTCAATCAAATTGCGTAAAGCCAAGGCTAATGTATCGATATCACCCATCACGTACACAGCAACATCTGAAGCCGCATCCCCTTCAGGAAAAATTAAATGCAATCTGCGCTGCACGTCAGCATCAGCCCAAAAATCTTGTGCCACCAAACTGGCTAGGTGCGTCAAATCCATGCGTTCGCTACTCAAACTTTGAGACCCCTCAGCGCGAGAGAGTTGTAGCAATTTTTCAGCACGACGCGTGAGTTGCACCAAGCCTTGCATTGCGGCCACCAATTCTGTATTGGCCGCACCGGGTAGGTCGTGCTGCATTGCGTTTTCGATGTGAAGCCTAGCAGTTGCAATGGGTGTGCGTAATTCGTGAGCTGCGTTAGAAGCCAGGCTGCGCTCTACACTCAAGGCTGAGTCCATACGCTCTAGTAACCGATTGGTACTCCCCACAATTGTGACCAGTTCACTAGGGAAGCCTTCATCAGCATGCAATGCTGTCAAATTTTGAGCTCCTCGCTCAGCCAATTGATCAGTCAATTGATGAACAGGTTTTAATTCACGCATCACAATCCGACGCACAATAAAAGCCAAAACAGGAAAAAACGCCAACATTGGCAAAAACAGCCAACGCATCGTTTCCCAAAAAGCATCGGCGCGATGCGCCATAGATTCAGCAAGCCGTGACTTGGCATCTAGCTGAAATAGATTGTCCAAAAGCGCTTGATCAAATGCCTCATCAATTTCATATTTGACATAAGCAGCAACACCGACAGCGCTAATCAACCAAACTAAACCAACCCAAAATAACATACTCTGGGTAATTCGGCTGCTCAGTGTGTTCTTGGTATTCATTGACATCTTCCCACCAAACGATAGCCCTGTCCTCGTAGCGTTTCGATGCAATCTGCGCCTAGCTTGCGTCGCAGACTGCTAATGAATACTTGCAGGGTATTACTGCCAACCTCATCATCAAATCCGTAAAGCGAACGCATCAAGCCATCTGGAGTATGAATGCGATCAGGTCTAAGCGCCATGACTCTGAGCAAGCCCCACTCTTTCACAGTCAAATCCACGGGCGAGCCTGCTACCAGTGCAACACCGCGCCCCATATCCAGTGTTAAATCCCGCACCGTAATCATCGAAGTGCCAGCAGTAGCTGCCACCTCGCCTGCTAACCCTCGTCGGCTAACAGCACGCAATCTTGCCAATAGCTCTTCCGTATCAAAAGGCTTAACCAAATAGTCGTCAGCGCCCGCATCTAAGCCCCGCACACGGTCGCTAATTTGGTCTTTTGCTGTGAGCACAATCACAGGCGTTTGAAGGCGTTTGCCTCGTAATAGTTTTAAAAAATCGAGGCCATCTCCATCAGACAGATGCAGATCCAACAACACAAAATCCCAAGTCGCAAAACGTTGCTTGTCCACCGCATCGGCCAAAGTGCACGCGGAGTCAACAGTGTAGCCACGCAGTTTTAAAAATGCGAGTAACGCCGTCGCAAATGGCACGTCATCTTCGACAAGTAATCCGCGCACTTTATCTCCCCAAAAACCGTTGAATGTAAGCGAGCGTTACACGGCAAGCTGAAACGAATCTGAAGAGCGGCTTCATCTTCAATTCAGGTTGATTGATTACATTTTGTGACATGCACATTTTGATCGTGATAACACATAGCATCGAATAAACATCAATCACATCATCTCAATATATGTTACATCGCATTCATCTACAAATTTCTTTTGTCCTGTTAGGTCTTGTAGCCAGTCTTCACGCCAATGCCGACGCACCAGTACAACCACGCCCCCAATTGCCCAACTACAAACAAGAATGCGCTGCATGCCATATGGCTTATCCGCCTGGATTTTTGCCCGCTGAGTCTTGGCGCAAGATCATGAGCACGCTACCCAAGCACTACGGTGTCGATGCCTCGGTTGATGACTTGGTACTTTTGAAAGAAATCTCAGGCTGGCTAGCGGCCAATGCAGGAACGTACAAGCGTTCGGGCGAAGTCACTGCTAGTGGGCGGATAACAGATTCGACATGGTTTATCCGTAAGCACCGCGAAGTATCACAAGATATTTGGAAACGACCCGCTATCAAAAGCACCTCCAACTGTATCGCCTGCCATGCTGGCGCAGAACACGGAAATTTTAATGAGCATGCCGTCCGCATACCAAAATAAATAATACGAATATGAAGCTCTCTTACAAAATATGGGTCAGCGTAACCACGCTCTTTATTGGCATAACAAATGTTGTGGCACAAACAAATTTGACGCAACAGCATGCTAATTGGACAATCCAAGCGAAAAGCTCAGATGCAGCATTTACGCCATCTGCAGAGCGCGGGAAAAATTTCTATGGCCGAATCTTCCGAGCAGGAAACGAGATGGCAAGTTGCTCCACCTGCCACACTGCTAACCCGAAAGCAGTTGGCAAGCACGCAATAACTGGGAAAGATATCCCTGCACTATCGCCAACTACAAATGCTGAACGCTTCACAGATGCGAAAAAATCTGAAAAATGGTTCAAACGTAATTGCATGGATGTGATCGGGCGGGAATGCACTGCCGCTGAAAAATCCGACTTGGCCGCTTGGCTGTTGAGTAATTGAGCTCCGTCATGAATACAAAAATTTTAATTTGGGATCGAATCGTTCGCTTGGGGCATTGGCTCCTAGCATGCAGCTTCATTGTGGCCTACATGAGCGCTGAGTCTGAGCGCTGGCGCGTCGTTCATGTTGTCAGTGGTTGCTTGGTCTTTGCTGCCGTCATCATGCGAGTCGTGTGGGGATTTGTTGGCTCGTATCACGCACGTTTTATTAATTTTGTGCGTCATCCAAAGCATGCTTGGGCTTATTTGAAAAGCCTAACCAATAAAAAACCAGAACACCACGAAGGCCATAACCCTGCTGGCGGCTGGGCGGTACTCGGTTTACTCAGCTTAAGCCTACTGGCAAGCGTGACAGGTTGGATGGCCTATAACAATTTGGGAGGAACGAAGCTTAGTGAATGGCATGAGTTGGCCTCGAATCTTGCAGTCCTACTCGTCATAGTTCATGTGTTCGCTGTCATCGTTAGCTCTTACCTGCATCGAGAAAACTTGATCACATCGATGTTTACAGGCTTACGGCATGGTAATTTAAGCGCGCGTATCAAAGATGCGAGAGCCGCGTCAATATTCTTGTACTTTCTAGTTGTGGCGTGCATTGCCTATGCAGCCTATCGCTACACTTAAAAAGTCGCCTAGCGACTCATTTTCTCGGCTTTAGCGGCATCTTCCTTTTCTCGCGCTTTTTGTTTTTCAGCTAAATCCTGCAAGCCCTCATCGCGGCGCTTGATCCGTTTAGCAAGCTCATGTTGCTTTTCTTCGTAGGCAGCGCGTTTTGCTGCTTTCTCTTGCTCTGACGGCAAAGGCGCTTTATTTGCTGCTTTTTCAGCCGCTCTATCAACGCTCTTGTCTGCTAGAGGCTGGCTATCTTTATCCAATTTCTTTTGTGCGCGATCTGCGGCACGCTTAGCAGTCGCAGCTAACGCATCTTGACGAGTTTTTTCTTTCTCTGCCATCGCATTCGCCGATGTTTTGTCGTCTAATTTTTGCTGCTGCTTGGCAGCGGCTACTTTGCGATCCATTTCATTTAAAACCAACTCTTGCCTAGTTAACGCATCCAAGTCGCGTGTGCGCTGCAGCTTAATGTCGTCTCGGCATGATGTCACCACAAACCGCGTTTGACACTCACGATCAAGCGTCTCGAACTTGCTATGAATCGCCGTACGCTCAGACTCAAGGCGGGCACGCTCAAGGCCGCGTCCTTCTGGGGTTTGAATATCAGGCGCAGAAAATACAACGTTAGAGAAAAACGCTATGCAGACCCATACTTTGAATTGCACTTTACGCATCACGCCCCTTTCAAAGACAGGCTTGTATCGACATCACGCCGCTCTAAAGCCAAATAATCTTTGGATTGCATTTCGTTTAAACGTGAAATCGTCCGTGGAAATTCATGCGCCAAGGGACCTTCAGTGTAGAGTTGCTCTGGAGACACTGCTGCCGACACAATAAGCTTCACCCGGCGATCATAGAGTACATCAATAAGCCATGTAAAGCGCCTCGCCTCAGAAGCATGACGCACAAACATTTGCGGTACCTCTGAAAGAATAACAGTATGAAACTGCGTTGCAATTTCTAAATAATCATTTTGGCTGCGCGGTCCTCCGCACAAGGTTTTAAAGTCAAACCAGACGACACCACCAGCTTTTTTATAGGCATGAATTTCACGCGCTTCAATATGAAGAACTGGATTTTCTTCCTTGGCCTCGGCTAAACGCACAAAAGCATCATTTAAAGCATCACTAGCAGCGCCATCTAATGGATAGTGATACAGCTTCAGAGAATCCATCGTAATACGTCGATAGTCCGTGCCGTTATCAACGTTCAGCACATGCAACTTCGTATTCAAAAGCTCAATCGCAGGCTTTAACCGATCGCGATGCAAGCCATTTGGATACAAATCATCTGGCTTGAAGTTGCTTGTCGTGACCATACCCACGCCGTACTTAAACATAGCGTCCAACAGACGATGCAAAATCATGGCGTCCGTAATATCCGCAACGTGAAACTCATCAAAACAAATCAGCCGATAGCGTTTACTGATTCGCTTTCCCAATTCGTCTAAGGGATTCACAATGCCCTGCAAATCAGCGAGCTCGCGGTGCACTTCGCGCATAAATTCGTGAAAGTGCAGCCGCGTTTTTCGCTTCAGTGGGATAGCTTCAAAAAAGCAATCCATCAAAAAGCTCTTGCCACGTCCCACACCACCGTACAAATAAACGCCTTGCGGAATATCTGGCTTATTAAAGAGTTTTTTTAGTTTGGTGGAGCGTTGTTCAAAGTATGCTGACCAATTTTTTGCACAAGCATCTAGCGCCTGAACACCTGCCAATTGAGCAGGGTCAGACGTATAGCCGCGCTTCTTTAGCTCAGCAAGATAGATGTCAAGGACAGACACGAAGCAGCTAAATTAGAAATTCAGCGTCCGCTTATCCACAGCCAACGCCGCCTCTTTCGTCGATTCCGACAAGCTTGGATGTGCATGACAAATACGAGCGATATCCTCACTTGATGCACGGAACTCCATCGCCATTACCAGCTCTGCAATCAACTCCGATGCCTGCGGCCCAATGATGTGTGCGCCTAGCACTTCGTCGGTTTTGGCATCCGCTAGAATTTTGACAAAACCCGTGGTATCGCCCAGCGCACGGGCTCTGCCGTTAGCCAAGAATGGAAATTGGCCCGCCTTGTATGCCACGCCATCGGCCTTCAATTGCTGCTCGGTTTTGCCGACCCATGCAATTTCAGGGCTGGTGTAAATCACCCACGGAATCGTATTGAAGTTCACGTGTCCGTGCTGACCTGCAATGCGCTCGGCCACGGCAACACCCTCTTCTTCGGCCTTGTGCGCCAGCATCGGGCCGCGAACCACGTCGCCCACCGCCCACACGTTTGGCAAGTTGGTTTGGCAGTGGTCATTGACGACGATTGCACCGCGCTCGTCCAATTGCAACCCGACTGCAGCGGCGTTCAGACCATTGGTATTGGG
>CANBRV010000063.1 GCA_947372005.1 Comamonadaceae bacterium
TCTCTTGCCGATAAAGTTTTGCACTGGGGTACCACACACTATCGCTACGATTTAAAAGCCAACGCCAATCGTTATTGGCGTGAAGCAAAATATACACAGGCTTGCCAAGCGCCCCGGCTAAATGCGCAACTGAGGTGTCTACGCTCACCACTACATCCATGCACTCGCACAGAGCAGCAGTCTCAGAAAAGTCGAGTAAGTCTGTTTCAAATCTGCGGATTGCCGATGACGCGATTGCAGGCATGTCGCGCGGCCAAGTCATCCGCTGCAAGCTCACAAATTCATATTCATTTGAGAGCGTTTGTGCAAAAACATCCAAGGGAACGCTTCTACTTTGACTACTTTGATGATGCAGATCGGTACTCCACACAAGCCCAATACGTGGTTTGGTTTTAGCGCCTAATTTAGCTTGCCATTTCTGCACTTTGGTTGGTTCGCTAGTCAGATATTGACTGGGTGCAGGAATGGTTTCAAGCGTCGTGGCAAAGGCCAAAGGCAAACTCATCATCGGGCAATAAAAATCAAAACTGGGTAGCGGATCATTGATCGCAAAAACTTCAGAAACACCATCCACGCTTTTACAAAGCTCCACCAATCCAGCTTGAACTTCTAGCAACACACGCGCACCCAGCGCAGCAGCCAAGGTGCTATAGCGACAAAACTGGATCATGTCACCAAACCCCTGTTCAGCTTGCAGCAAAATCGTCCGGCCATTCAGTGATGTTTGCCCAAGCCACATAGGCACATCAAAGCTGCGATGCGCTGCGCGATAGGATGGCACTTGCCAGCGCCAGTGATATTCTTGCCATCCGCGAGTCAAGTCACCAAGTAGCAATAAGCACATACCAAAATTCCAATGAGTCCGTGCGTAATTTGGCTGCGCGGCAATCGCTTTTTCGTATAGCGCGCAGGCCATTTCATACTGTTTAGTGTCAAAGTAGTACGTTGCCAAATTGCCATGTGCATCTACTGCCGCATCGCCCGCTAGCTCTATCGCTTTTAAATAATCTTGTGCGGCGGCATTCACATCACCAAGGGCTCGCAGCACAGTGCCGCGGTTGTTATAAGCAATCGCTAGCGTAGGCTGCAACTCAATTGAACGAGTCAAATCAACGAGTGCATCGGCATGGCGTCTTAACGAAGCAAAAGCCAGTGCACGGTTGATATATGCAGGGCTAAGAGTGGGGGCCAACATAATCGCGGCGTCATATTTTTCAACCGCAGCGTCAAATTGGTTGTTTTCCGCTAAAGCTATGCCAGCATCAAGCAATCCAGCGTAAGCAGTTAACCATTGCTCGGCCATTAACCTTATCCTTACACCTGCAACCATGCCCGTAATTGGGCAATAGAGTCCACAATGATGAGTGGTTTGCAGGTATCTAAAAAGTCGAATTCATGTGCGCCATAGCTCACACCCACCGCATTCACACCCGCATTCGCCGCCATTTGCAGATCATGCGTCGTATCACCCACCATCAAGGTGCGTGATGCGTCCACCCCGAACTCATGCATCAACTCAAACAGCATTTGAGGATTGGGCTTACCTTCTGTTTGATCGGCCGTACGCGACGCATCAAAAAGCGTTGATAACTTAACGTTGACACCATCCACAAGCACCTCGCGTTCGAGCGTCAGATCTAATCCCCTGCGCGATTTACCAGTGGCAATCGTGACCCAATAGTGCCTGCGCTTCAACGCCGTGAGTAGCTCAATCACGCCATCGAACAAGTTAACTTCATTTTGTTCAGCAAAAAAATAATGTCGATAACGCTCACCTAGCTGGGGGTATTTTTCTGGCGGCACATCCGGAGCTGCATGAGCTAAAGCCTCCATCAGATTCAAGCCAATCACATGTGCGGCGCGGTCGGCGCTTGGTCGTTCGCCTCCTACATCAACCACTGCTTTTTGAATGCAACGTGTAATCAATGCCGTCGAGTCAAACAACGTCCCGTCCCAATCAAAAATGATGAGGTCATATTTTTTCATCGAATAGCCTGCCCTTAATAGCCTTGTTTAGCGCCTTCGCGCTTGGTTTTAAACAGTCCCGCTTTTTTAATCCCTTGTTTGTTAAAACGCTCTCGCCTAGCCGTCATGGGATCAACACGTAGCTCGCGCACCAATTCCACGCGGTCACCCGCTTGCAATTTGTAATCTAAGCCGACCGCTCGCCCCCAGACCGCGCAGGTGAAGCCTTGCAAGAGCACTGCCTCGGCAAGGCTTGCTGAAAGCGCCTCGCCGAGCTGCGTGCCTTCTAGAGTGTCCAGCGACACGCACTCAATCTTGCGCTGGGCAAGGGAATAGTAAATGTCGATGTTCATGCGTAGATTTTCTTCGCGCGGTCAATAAACGCGTCGACAAGCGAACTGGCAATTTTGTCGAAAGCGCTACCAATTGCCATCTGCAAAAGTGCATTCTTAATCTCATAGCTTAAGTCGAGCGTGACCTTGCAGGCAGGCGTGGCGCTACCGCTAATGGGGTCAAACGACCATGTGCCGCCTAAGTTTGAAAACGGGCCATCGAGTAGAGACATCTGCACGGCTAAGCCTCCGTCCTCTTTTATGAAGTGTTTGTTATTCGTCGTGAATGCTTGTTTAAAGCCTGCTAACTGCATGCCAATGCTGGCCTTCATACCGTGATCGGATTGCTCGATTACACGAGATTCGTGACACCAAGGCAAAAACTCGTGATAACGCGCCACGTCAGTCACCACGTCAAACATTTGCGTAGGGCTATACCAAATAAGGACGGACTTGTGGAGGGATTTCATCTATCAATAGAATCAATAAAACTGACAACGATTTATGGCAACGACAAAACCCACATCATCACCTGCAAAAAAAACAGCCCCTTTGGGCAAAATTGCCGATAACAAAAAAGCAATCTTTAACTATTTTATTGAGGAACGTTTTGAAGCTGGCATGGTACTTGAAGGCTGGGAGGTGAAGGCAGCCCGAATGGGAAAGGTACAAATCACGGACGGCTTTGTTTTAATCAGGGATGGCGAGCTCTTCATGATGGGATGCCAAATCAATCCGCTGCACACGGCCTCGACCCACGTGAACCCCAACCACCTGCGCAGCAAAAAGCTTTTACTTAAAAAAGAAGAAATTAAAAAACTCATTGGTAAAACCGAGCAAAAGGGCTACACCTTGGTTGCACTCAATATGCACTGGAAGAACGGCAAAATCAAATGTGAAATTGGCTTAGCCAAAGGCAAGGCAGAGCACGACAAGCGCGACGTGATCAAAGACCGCGAGGGCAAGCGCGAGGTAGAGCGTGCCATGAAATCGCGCAATCGCTAATACTGAATGCCCATAAGCCTTATCTTTTAGGCTCGGTAATGAACCCTATTTTTTTTAAACCTGCTTGCTGCGCCGTTGCCATTGCCTGTGCCATGCGCTCGTAGCGCACGTTTTTATCACCTCGAATGTGCAGTTCTGGTTGCGGATTTTGCTGCGATGCGGCCTGCAGGCGAGACGCAAACTCGGCATCGGTAACGGTAACGGTCGCGTCATTCAAAAAGTAAGCGCCCTGTGCATCCACACTTAACCGCAAAGTCTCGGGCTTGATGTTTTGAACTTGATTAGAAGCCTGCGGCAAATCGATATTGACCGAATGCTTCATCACGGGAATGGTAATGATAAAAATAATGAGCAACACCAGCATGATGTCCACCATGGGCGTCATATTGATCTCATTCATCACGTCGTCGCTGTCGTCTTGAATTCCAAAAGACATGGTCTTGGCCTCCTTAGCGATCAAGCGCTGGCATCGGCATGCTATTGGCCGAGCCAATGCTACTGACGCGCGTGCCTGTCACAAAGTAAGCATGCAAATCGTGGGCAAATCGTCCCAGTTTTTGCAGCACCGTTTTATTGCCACGCACCAAAGCGTTGTAGCCCAGCACCGCTGGAATGGCCACGGCTAAGCCCAGCGCCGTCATGATGAGCGACTCGCCTATAGGGCCCGCCACCTTATCAATCGTGGCCTGGCCTGCTGCGCCAATCGATAGCAAGGCGTGATAAATGCCCCACACCGTACCAAAGAGTCCAACAAAAGGCGCGGTCGAGCCTACCGAAGCGGTAATCGCCAAGCCTGATTGCAAGCGCGAAGTGAACTCGTCCATCGCGTTACGCATCGTGCGGGTCACCCAATCACTGATATCCAGCGCATCATGCAGATGTACCTTGGTTTTTCTGTGATGCAGCGTCGCTTCGCGACCCTCTAGCGCTAGCTGACGAAACGGATTAGCCGGATCGCTACCTAATTTATCAAGACCCGCCGCAAAGTCTTCGCTATGCCAAAAGTCCTCAGCACTTTTCGCGATGCGCTTGTATTTGATGAGATCTAAGGTCTTGATGATGATGACCATCCAAGAAGCCAGCGACATGACGAGCAGCAACAGCGCGACCGTTTTAGTGACAACATCACCTTGATACCAAACATTGGCTAAACCAAATTGTGAGTGCTCGAATTGCGAATTCATTGTAAAACTCCAGTGTAAAAATCTTTCAAGTGCCTATCCAAGCACCCAATTAATAGGAATGTTGAACCACATAGATTCAGGCACGCCAGCACGCTTGCCCGGCACAAAGCGCCAACGCATAATGGTGTCCATTGCCGCTTGGTCAAGACGGGTAAAACCGCTAGATTTGGCAAGTTCGGTCTGCTTGGGCAGACCATCCACTCCAATGAGCACGCGCACTATCGTTTTGCCTTGTTCGCCCTGGCGACGGCTCATAGCTGGGTAGCTGGGCTTTGGGTTTTGTAGATAGTCTGCATCGCTAGAAGGCAATTGCATGACGGGCTGTACAGGTGCTGGCGGAGCGCTTATTGCAGGGGCAGCAGCAACGATAATGGCCGCAGGTGCAGGTAGCACCGCAGCAGGACTTGGTTGTGCCGTCGCAGCAGCGGGAGGCACAAGTGGCGCAGGCACAGCAGGCGCAGGCTTTTGCGCGGGCAACGGAGTTAGTTTGGGATGCTCTATTTTTGGCGAATAGTCCTCTGCTTTTGACATGGTCGGAATCGCCATGCTGATCACCTCGGCAGGAATCAACATCTCCACGCTACGCTTTAAAAGACCATTTTGCAAAAACCAAATCCCGCCCACGTGCAACAGCACAAGCACAGCAATCACTACGGTGTTGCGGCTGTATCTGCGATGCTTTAAAACCACGAGCATTAAAAAATTAACGCGTGAGCCGATGATCTCGCCAATGAGCAACGGCCAACCACACCGTAGGAACGACAACCAGAGAAAGCGAGATCATTTGCGCAATAAAGCCTTCGGCTAAGTCTTCCGTTGAAGCATGCCACCAGCTGTTATCAATCCCAGGGATCGCTTGAGCTTCGGTAAATTCGTGCAAGGCATAGACGACGAGCTGAACGCCAAAAATCAATAAAAACCAAGAGGTCACACGAAAGAAACGTCCAAGATCTACTGCTTTGCCATAACGGCTCCAAGCCCACGCCACAAGGCTTGCCAGAGCAGTGCCTAAAAACCCACCTAAGGCTAGATGAAACATATCGCTACTAGAGGCCAAGGTGGCTAGCATGGTGGCCGTCTCTACGCCTTCGCGGCCCACCATAAAGAGCGTAAAAATAAAAACAGCAAACCAAGCTTTGCTACCGTTTAGCACACTTATTTTTTCTAAACGGGCGGTAATTTCACGACCCATTGTTTTCCCCGCCTTCATCATGTGTACCACGCACCACAATACAGCTACTGCGGCCAACAATGCCATTACCCCTTCAGCAACAGGCGACAGCGCTCCAATGCGTGAAAGCACAAAACCTAAAAGCGCAGAGAGTGCAACAGCCACACCTAAGCCACTGCGAATAGCCGATAGCAAATGCACATACCCTGTTTTACGCAAGTACAAACTGGCAATAGCGACCACCAACAATGCCTCTAAGCCTTCGCGAAAAGTAATCAATAAGATGGAGAACATTTAGATTTCCTTAATTAAAAATAGAGGTGAGTGACAACAGCGCCGTCACCATGACCGAAACAGAAAAGATAACCACGCCAACCGTTCGGCGGCGACTACCCTGCACCCAAAGCAACACGCCAGAGATGGATAAAAAAATCATGCTGCCAGCTAAGGTATCCACCAGCAAAATCCAAGGCACGGCCATTCCAGTGCCTTTATGCAAGTTGGTCAATGTGGCGATGACCCCGTTCGATGTGGTTGAAACACCCACGGTGCGATTGCCCTTCCAGTACTCCGCTTGCATCATTTGACCTGGACCACCAAAGTTAAACACCCAGCGCTCTGGTTGCATCACGCCTTCCGCCCAAGGCACGCGTTTGGCAGGCTCGGTGCGGACATTGTGTGGTGGCTGAGCAGCTCCTAGTGCACTTTGAAGCCATGTGGCCATCGCAGGTGCACCACTTGGCAGGGTATCTGGTAACGCTAGCTGGGCGTTGGTGCGCACCTGCGCCGTAGGCAGTTTGAGCACGCTACGGTGATTCAGCCAAATGCCGCTAAAGCCAAACAGTAATCCGAGAATCGCGCCCCACAAGCCAATCCAGCCGTGGCTTTTGCGCAGCCAATAGGCGAAGTTCATGTATCACTCCATTTGCGTAATAAGTTGTGATAAGTCCCCGTAAGCGTGCGCCGTGCCATCTCATCCGCTTCGGTTTGATTGAGGCGTTGAAGCGCGTTATCTAAGTCAAATAGCAAGGCGCGGTCTGCATCGTCCCGCACCAAGCTTTGCACCCACATAAAACTGGCTAAGCGCACTCCACGCGTAACAGGCGTGACCTGATGCAAGCTGGTCGATGGGTAGAGCACCATATCGCCTGCTGCCAACTTGGCACTGTGCATGCCGTAGGTGTCTTCCATTTGCAGCTCACCACCGTTGTAACTCTCAGGCTCTGACAAAAACAACGTGGCTGATAAATCCGTGCGCAATTTTTGCCCTGTATGCGGATGCAAGCGCACACCACCATCCACATGCAAGCCAAAACCCATGCCCTCGCTATAGCGATTAAACATAGGGGGGTACAGCAAATTGGGCAGTGCAGCACTGATAAACAAAGGGCTACGCTCAAGCGCCGACGCAATGATGCGCTGGCACTCCAATGCGGTAGTAGATTGCTCGTCGATTTGCTGATTCGATTTGACCGCAGCGCCCTGGTGTCCTGCCGTCACGCGACCATCCACCCAAGCGCCGCCCGCCGCGTCTAGCAGGGTACGTACTTGCTTCACTTCAGCAGCTGTTAAAACTTGGGGGAGGCAAATCAGCATGTGTTGGTTCTGGTTTAAAAGCGGTACGCCACTGAGAGCGATGCCGAGCGGCCCAGTCCAGGAACCGCGCGGCCGCCATCGGATGGAATGAGCGCGTCATAGTAGTATTTGTTCGCTAAATTAAACATATTGAAACGCACGTCGTACTTCGGTTGGTGGTAGGCCACAACCGCGTCCCAGCGCACATAGGACGGCACTTGCGTCAAGTTTGTATTGTTCATATAGCGGCTGGAGGTATAGGTGGTGCCGCCCCCTACTTCCCACTGTTGGGTGAGGTTGTAGGTACTCCATAAGCTGAGTGAATCTTTCGGCGTGTTTGCAGGTGTTTTGCCAGCCGTTTGCGGTGCAATGGCGTCCACGATGCTGGCGTTTAAACGCGTATAGCCACCAAACCATTGCCACTTGGTCGAGACTTTGCCTGCAATACCCATGCGAGCGCCCCCCACTTGCACAGTGCCCGTGGCGGTGTAGAGCGCGCTATTGGTCGCATCTTGCGCACGAGCGTTGTACTGCGTCACTTTAAAGGCTGCCGCTGTGAGCGATAAGTCGCCGCCGCGTAAATCCCATTTAGTCCCTGTTTCAACAGATTTATTTTGCGTAGGTGGCAAAGGCTGCGTACCACCCGTCGTGGAGACAAGCTGCTCAAGCGAAGGGTTAAACGAGGTGCTGTACGAAAGGTAGTAGGACTGAGCCGTTGTGGGTTGAAAAATCGCTCCTGCACGTACGCTAGTGAAGTTAATCGTTTGATCGGTCGCCGCCAACGTGGTGGTGGTCGGAATGGAGTTAGTGATGCTTGCGCTATAGCGATCTTGCCGCAAGCCCGCAACCAACTTGACCTTGGGGCTAAGCTCTAGCGTGTCGTTTGCAAAAGTTGCCACCGTAAGTGCCTTGCCTTTTTGCAAGTTCCCCACACTAATAGGAGCGGCATTCGCTGTATCGGTTGGATTCAGCAAGGACGTGCATCCCGAGTAGCCCGTAGTAGCGCCTACCGTGTTGAGTGCCACACCATTACAAGTGCCATTGCGATAGTAATTTTGATTGTTGTAGGTGTCTTGCCCTAACTCAAAACCAGCCAGCAGATCATTTTTAATTGCACCCGTTTGAAACTTGGTCGTGAACTCAGTCAAGTTAAAAACCGATTGATCTTGAATCACCCGATCATGGCTTTGTTGTCGCACATACATAGACGAGAGCGCTCCCGCCGAGCTCGCAGCAATCGGGTTGGCTGTTGTCCCCGTGCTAAAACCCGCATAAGCGCCGCCAACGCCAGTCAGCGTACCAATGTTTTGCGCTGCTGTTTCGCGTGCATCGGTTATCACACGATTGACTTGCGTTTGGTTGCGCACCGAGGTGATAGGCGTAATTCTGTGCTCAACCACAGCGCCCATTGACGCGATGTTTGAGATGGTTCTGTCGTCGCTATTGCCATAGGCTTTTTTGCGATCAACCGCCGCAGGCGCACCATTCAAATTGGGCACGCCGTAATCAGCCATGTCGCGATTACGCTGAAATAAAGCGGACAACGTGATCTGCGTTGGCGTGCCAATGCCCAGTTTGAGTGTCGGTGCAATGCCGTAGTCTTGCGCCTTAGTTTGATCACGATCTGAGGTATTGCCCTTTTGCGCCATCAGAGCAACACGAAATGCCGAGGTCTCAGACAGCTTGGTGTTGTGGTCTAGCAGCGTGCGCACCATCCCGTAGCTGGTAATAGACGCCTGCACTTCGGTAGCGGCTTTCAAGCTTGGCTTTTTCGTCACTTGATTAATCACACCGCCTGTAGAACCGCGCCCAAACAGCATCGACGATGGCCCCATCAGCACCTCGATGCTATCTAATGCAAAGGTGTCGCGGTAATACTGACCACGGTCACGCGCACCGTCTAAAAAAACATCCGTGCGTGCTGAAAAGCCATTGAGGTTAATGTTGGTGCCAATTTGTCCACCTTCCGCAGCGCCAATGGTGAGACCAGGTACATTTTTAAGCGCTGAGGCCATCGAAGTTGCGCCTTGCGACTTCATCAAGGCTTGGTTAACCACAACGGCAGACTGCGGTAAGTCTTTCAATTCTGCAGGCAGACGCGTGTTTGAGAGCGCATTACCTCCAAAGTTGTCACTACTGCTCGCCTCCACCTGCACCTCGCGTAGGGTAGCGGGCGCTGTTTGCGCCAAAACGGTTTGCGCCAAACACAAAGCGATAGGGGCTAGTTTGAGAGGTGATGTATTTAATGAAGCCATGATCAATGACTCCATTCTAACATTAAATGAGAATGATTCTTATTTAATTATCAATTCCTCCATCACAAATCCAGCTTTTAATCGCGCAGCCGTATTGAGCGGTGGCTTAAGGCGCGGCGCATCAAACTCAATTGCTAGTTTTTTGTAATGAGCGATCGGGTCGAGCCCTTCCTTCTGACACAACCAACGATACCAATGGTTGCCAATGGCAACGTGTCCGATTTCATCTGCAAGGATGATGTCCAAAATAGCGTCCATCCGTTTTGCATCACCTAACAGACCGCTATCCAACCCCGCCAGCTTCATGCGCTTGAGCTTCGCTTGTACGAGCGGCGTTGCATCTAGCCCCCGTGCCTCAAGAGTTCTAGGAACTAGCGCCATACGCGCCACAATATCGCCCTTGGTAATTTCACACATATGCCACAAACCATCGTGCGCGGTGAAGTCGCCATAGGTATAGCCCAAGTCTTTCAGTAATGCCTCCAACAAATTGAAGTGCTTGGTTTCCTCATCAGCAACGCGCATCCAGTCTTGGTAATAGCTAGCAGGCATGTCATCAAAACGCCAAACAGCGTCTAACGCTAATCGAATGGCATTCCACTCGATATGCGCAATTGAGTGAACCATGGCTGCAAACCCTAGCGGCGTATGGATGGAGCGCTTAGGGACTTCTTTGTGTGTGACCAAGCTTGGCTGATGCGTACGCGTGGCATTGGCATCGTCTTTTGCTTTGGCCTCTTGGCGAAGCGCCAAAGCGTGCGCGTTGTTATGATTCTCTGTTCTACTTAGGCTTCTACTTGGCATACGAGGATTTTTACATGGCGATTTATCAATTGGACGATCTTGTTCCACAAATTCACGCATCTAGCTACGTTGCCACCAGCGCTGA
>CANBRV010000064.1 GCA_947372005.1 Comamonadaceae bacterium
GGTGTTTGCCCTTCAAAGATACGAGCAAAAGTGAGCAAAGGCCAATGCCAAAGATAAAGTGGGTAGCTGATAAGACCTATCGAAACAAGAGGTCGGCTCGCAAGCCATTGCCTGTTGATGTATGAACTAGGACCAGCTGCAATGAGGCATGCTGTGCCCAGTGTGGGTAGCAGCGCCCAAAGGCCTGGAAAGGCACGGGTGTGATCAATGAGCGTCATGCCAGCTACTAACAGGCAGCCCCCTATAACGGCAAGCAATAAGCTGATGCGTTTGGATAACGACAGAGTGGATGATTGCTGATGCCAATAAGCTAAAGTCGCGCCAACAATGAGCTCCCAAGACCTAGCGAATGGAGAGTAAAAATCGGCTGTTAGATCGCGGGCTACAAGCTGATAGCTATAAATGAGCGATGTGCAAAAAATAGCACCAATGAGCACAACTTTGCTGCGAGCTTTAAAAGTGGTACGCGATAGCTTGTGACAGATGAGCAATAACAATGGCCAGATCAAATAGAACTGCTCTTCGATGGCTAATGACCATAAATGAAGCAGTGGTTTTGTGGCCGCAGCGGTATCAAAATAACCCGCATCACGCCAGAATAAAAAGTTATTTAAAAACGCGGCGCCACCTGCCGTATATCGCCCCAATTGTTTATATTCACCAGAGCTGAGAGCTATCCACCCTACCCACAAGCAGAAGATAAGTACTGTTGCTAGCGCGGGAAAAATTCGCTTGATCCGCTGAGCATAAAAATGCGCTAAAGAGAATTGATGAGTCTCCATCTGTTTAAGCAAGATGGTCGTAATGAGATAGCCTGAGATGACAAAAAAGATGTCAACTCCGACAAACCCGCCAGGTAGGGCGCTTGGGAAGGCGTGAAAGATAAGAACAGCTAAAACGGCAAGGGCACGTAGGCCATCAATGTCGGGACGGTAATGCATGGCGCGTGGTGGACTTATGACGTAGGCTCGCTAGTCAAGCCCATTTGATAGAGTCGCGCATAGTGACGACCCTGCACAAGCAAGGCTTCGTGGGTGCCCATTTCTACAACTTTGCCGCGTTCCATCACCACAATGCAGTCTGCACTTTGTACCGTCGAGAGGCGATGTGCGACAACCAGCGTAGTACGCCCCTGCATCAGTTCGTCTAAGGCTTGTTGTACAGCACGCTCTGATTCGTTATCTAGGGCGGAGGTGGCTTCATCCAGCAACAAGATAGGTGCATTTTTATAAATAGCGCGCGCAATGGCCAGCCGCTGACGCTGACCGCCCGAAAGCTGCGCGGCATTGTGGCCTACCATGGTGTGAATACCGCTAGGCAAGGATGCGACGAGTTCGCCAAGGTGAGCGGCCTGCAAGGCTTGCTGGATAAGGCTTGGTGAAGGCGTCGGATCGCCAAGCGCAACATTAGCGCCCAGCGTGTCGTTAAACATCACCACATCTTGACTGACATAGGCGAATTGTTTGCGTAAATCGGTTAAATACCAATCGCAAATATCTTGTCCGTTTAAGAAAATCGAACCCTCAGTTGGCTCTAAAAAGCGAGGCAATAAATTGATGAGGCTGGTTTTTCCTGAGCCGGATGTGCCTACTAAGGCAACTTTTTGACCTGTTTGGATATCGAGAGATACTCCGTCTAAAGCCCATCCGCTCGCATCTTTGTAGCGCAGCTTGATGTTTGCAAAGCGCAGCGCTGTTGATGTTTGTATGGCTGGTGCGGGCAAATTGCCCGACGTTTCGTCTATTAGTGAATCTATAAAATCAAGACCACGTTCTACTGCGGCAAGTCCGCGAACCATTGGCGCTGCAGCTTCTGAAAGATGCTTAATCGGTGCAACAAGCATCAGCATAGCCATAATAAAGGCAGCAAAGCCACCCACGCTAATGCTAGTCCCTGCACTGTTTTGCCAAAGCGCGATGCATATGACAACAGATAGTGCCGTTGCAGCCAGCATTTGCGTGAGGGGAGTCATAGCCGATCCGCCCATGATGCCTTTAATACTAAGACGGCGCAGGGCGGCGCTCAGAAGCTCAAATCGCGCCGTTTGCAAGCCTTGCGCGTGATGCAGGCGCACCATGCGCTGTGCAAGTACGTTCTCTTCCACTACGTATGCAAGCTCATCGGTTGTTTTTTGTACCGTTTTGGCAATGCGACCTAATCGTTTAGAGAAATATTTCATGATTAACGCTACGCCCGGAATAATCGTAAAGACGATAAGCGTCAACTGCCAATTAAGATAAAGCAAATAGGCTAAAAGTGCCATGAGCGTGAGGCTATCTTTTAAGATAGAAAGCAGGCTATTTACAAGCTGCGTGGTGCCGTTTTGAATTTCGTGCACGATGGTATTAGAGAGGCTACTGGACGTTTTTTTCGCTAACTCGTTGATACGAATACGCTGCATCTTTGAAAATAAAGCGGATCGCAGTTTTTTCATCGCGTTGTTTGACAGTACGGCCAAAAAATACTGCGCTATAAATCCGGATAAACCACGAACTGCAAATAAGCCAATGATGGCAGCTGGTACTTTCCAAAGCGATAGACCATTACTGACAAAACCCTTGTCTAGCAAGGGTTGTAGCAGGGCGGGAATGGCAGGCTCTGTGAGAGAAACGATCAATGTGGCTATAAAAATACCAATTACAGGTAGCCCAGCATGCTCAAAATAAGGCCGAATTCGGCTGAGGCGGGCATAAAATTTTCGAATAGCGTCTGGAGAAAACATAAGTACCGCGATCATAATTGAAGCATGCTTAAGCTCCCCGCTCTCAGTGTTATTGTGATTACTAAAAATGAAGCTAGCAATATTGCTGCGTGTTTGGCGTCTGTTTCTTTTGCGGGCGAAATCATCGTGGTGGATTCGGGAAGCACAGATGGGACGGCGACCATTGCGGCTGAAATAGGTGCGCATGTAACGACGACATCTGATTGGCCAGGTTTTGGAAGGCAAAAAAATAGAGCGCTAGATTTAGCAACAGGCTCTTGGGTTTTGTCGATGGATGCTGATGAGCGCGTCACACCGGAGTTGGCGCTTGAAATTCAGCAGGCAATGGAGTCGAATACAGCCTCTATTTTTGATATCCCTCGCCGTACCTCCTTTTGTGGGCAATGGATTCATCACTGCGGCTGGTCACCTGATCGAGTGACCCGACTATTCCGACGTGGCGCCGCTCGCTTTAACGATCACTTAGTCCACGAGAGTCTGCAAGCGGCAGTGCTAAATACGCAAATGGCATCTTTGCATCATTCTTTGCTGCACTTTAGTTACCCCACGCCTAATCACTACTGGGATAAGCTCAAAATTTATAGTGAGGCCTGGGCGATACAAAAAGCTCAGGAGGGAAAGTCAACGTCAATTGGTCGTGCAATGACCTCATCTGTTGTCGCTTTTGTGCGAAGCTATATCATTCGCTTAGGATTTTTAGATGGGGCACTAGGTTTTGTTGTGTGCCAAATGCAAGCGCAAGCTACGTTTTATAAATATTTTCAGCTGTACTTTTTAACTCAATCTAAAAAACAATCGAAGGCATGATGACTTTTTTTACCCGCCGACAGGCAATCGTTCAGGCTACAAGCCTTGCAGGTATTGGCTTGGCTAGCTTTTCTGCAAATGCGCAGTTTCGTGTTGAAGTATCTGGTATAGGTGCAACCCAGTTGCCTATTGCTATTGTTGCTTTTAAGGGCGAGGACGTGGCGCCGCAAAAAATAAGCGCGATTGTTCTTGCCGATCTTGTTAAATCCGGCATCTTTCGTTCAATCAATGGTGTTAACGGCTTGGATGAGGTGAGTCGTCCAGAGTGGTCTCGCGTTCGATCGCTTGGCGCGGATACCCTGCTAGCCGGTAGTATCAATCGTTTAGCGGATGGCCGCTTTGATGTGAGATGCCGTTTGTGGGATGCCGTGCGTGGTTCTGATTTAGGCGTACAAAATTTAGTGGTTGGTAGTGCTGAGTTGCGCTACACAGCGCATCGGCTGGCCGATTGGATTTATGAAAAATTAACGGGCGAAAAAGGCGTTGCCACAACGCGAATTGCATATATTACGAAAACGGGTAGTGGTGCTGCGCCGCGTTTTAATTTATGGGTAGCCGATGCGGATGGTGAAGGCGCTAATTCAGCATTGGCTAGCAGTGAGCCAATTATTTCACCCGCATGGTCGCCCAGTGGGCAGCAGCTTGCCTATGTGTCATTTGAGTCGCGCAAACCAGTTGTATATGTGCATGAAGTGGCTACGGGGCGGCGCCGTGTTGTAGCGGACTTCAAGGGTTCCAATAGTTCACCTGCATGGTCGCCAGATGGGCGCAATTTAATTGTGACTCTCAGTCGTGATGGCGGTTCGCAGATGTTTTTGATATCAGCGGCAGGTGGCGGTGAGCCGCGTAAATTATCCAGCTCTTCTAGTATTGATACAGAGGCGGTGTTTGCGCCTGATGGTCAAAATATTTACTTTGTCAGTGATCGCGGCGGCAGTCCTCAAATCTATCGAATGCCAGTCAGTGGCGGCAGCGCCCAGAGGATTAGCTTTTCTGGCAACTACAACATTTCGCCAGCAATTAGCCCCAACGGGAGCAAGTTGGCATTTATTTCACGTATTGGTGGCGCTTTTAAACTGGTGTTGCAGGATTTGGCATCTGGCATCGCCCATCCTCTCACAGACACCGAGGCTGATGAAAGTCCAAGTTTTAGTGCAAATGGCAAGCAAATTATTTATGCAACACAACTTTCAAATGGTGGGCGTTGGCAAGAAGCCTTAATGACTAGCACTTTAGATGGCAAAGTCAAATCTAAATTAACTGCAGCTGTGGGTGATATTCGAGAGCCCGATTGGGGCGCCTTTCAAGGTATAGCTTTAAAATAATTTTTACTTAGGAGTTTCTATGAATCGCACAAAAATATTCTTAATCGCTTGTAGTGCCGCACTTCTCGTGGCTTGCGGAACGAGAGTTCCTATCACTGAGCAAGCGCCTGTTACGGATCGCGTTATGTCGCCAGCTACGCCGATGCCAGCGGCCGAGTCTACGGCGCCTGCAAATGTGACTTCGCGTGACATCAAACCTGTTGAGGTGGCCCCGATCGCGGTTGCAAAATCAGGTGTCGTTTATTTTGACTTTGATAGCTTTATTGTTAAACCTGAGTACCAAAGTGTTTTGGAGGCGCAGGCTAAGTTTTTAATGGGTAATCGGAATGTAAAGATCTCTTTAGGCGGGCACACTGATGATTTAGGCGGACGTGAATACAACTTAGCGCTGGGTCAAAAACGTGCTGATGCAGTGAAAAGATCTTTAACTATTTTGGGTGTTGCCGAGGCTCAAATGGAGGCGGTTAGCTTTGGTAAAGAGAAGCCGGCTAGTCCGGCAACTGATGATGATGCCCGAGCTAAAAATCGCCGTGTCGAGCTGGCGGCACCTTAACTTTGATGGTAAACAACATGATTTTTAGCTTTGTAAATTTTAAGTGGCGCTTCGCATTTTTAGTATTGCTAATGGGAGTTGCTTCGACCAGTTTTGCAGGGCTATTTGACGATGAGGAGGCGCGTAAAGCTATTCTTGATTTACGGCAAAAAGTAGAAGCGATTGATCAAGCTCGCACCCAAGATAAGCAAGCATTGCAAGATGTGCCCAAAAGCGTTCAAAGTTTGCGTGATGAAAATATGCAAATGAAGCGTAGTTTGCTTGAGCTTCAAACTTTAATTGAGCAGCTACGAGCAGACCTATCAAAACAAGTTGGACAGCAGGAGCAGATTGCTAAAGATGTGAGTGAGCTGCAGCGTCGTCAGCGTGACTTAGCCCAAGGTGTCGATGATCGAATGCGTCGGTTAGAGCCTGTCAAGGTGAATGTGGACGGCAAAGATTTTTTAGCAGATCCCGCTGAGATCAAAGAGTTCGATACAGCATTGGTCTTCTTGCGAAAGAGTGACTTTAGGGCTGCAACGCAAGCATTTGTGGATTTTTTACGTCGCTATCCTCAAAGCGGTTATCAAGCGCTGGGATTGTTTTGGTTGGGTAGCTCGCAATATGCCAGCCGCGATTATCGAGAGGCAATTATTAATTTCAGATCATCGGTAGATGCTAATTCTGCGTCTAGCAAAGCCCCTGAAGCCTTGCTAGCAATGGCAAATAGCCAATTGGAGTTGAAAGATACACGCTCTGCACGCCGAACGCTAGAAGATTTGATCAAGCTCTATCCGCAATCGGAAGCTGCGGCTGCAGGAAAAGATCGATTAGCTAGATTGAAATAGGAGCTTGTTATGTCTGCTGATTCTCTTGCTACGTTGACCCAGCAGGTGCTGTGGAGTACGTTTTTTTTATCGACTATCTTTGGTTTTGCTGCGCAGCGTAGTCATTTTTGCACCATGGGTGCTGTGAGCGATATCGTCAATCTTCAAGACTGGACTAGGATGCATATGTGGGCAACTGCTGTTGCCATTGCGATGTTCGGATTTGCAGGCTTGTCATATATGGGTACCATTGACCCTAGCAAAGCGCTGTATGCCAGCCCCAAGATTCTTTGGTTGTCCACATGGGTTGGTGGATTAATGTTTGGTTTTGGTATGGTTTTAGCGTCTGGATGCGCTAATAAAACCCTGCTTCGTATCAGCTCAGGTAGCCTGAAGTCATTGGTTGTTTTTATTGTTATGGGGGTTGCCGCATTTGCAACGCTCAAAGGTATTACAGCGGTGCTACGTGTCAATACCGTTGATCTATTCAGCTTCACAGCGCCCACGCTATCGGTCACGATGCGGCTTATCTTGTCGATTGTGATTGGCTGGGCTTTGTTGGTGTGGGCGATACGAAATCCACAAATGCGATCAATGTCTGCTTTATTACCAAGCGTTGTGATCGGTGCTGTTATTGTTTCTATTTGGTATGTCAGTGGAAAATTGGGTTATGTGCAAGAGCATCCTGATACGCTTCAAGAAGCCTTTTTGACTACCAACTCTGGGCGCATGGAGTCGCTCAGCTTTGTTGCGCCAATAGCGTATGTGATTGATTGGCTGATGCTTTTTAGCGATAAAAGCAAGGTGCTCACTCTAGGTATGGCTAGTGTATTTGGTGTTGTGGTGGGTGGTTTTATCGAAGCCAGAGTTTCCAAAACTTTTCGATGGGAAGGTTTTGGCTCTATTGAAGATCTGGCAAATCATTTGGGTGGCGCCGTGCTTATGGGTGTAGGAGGGGTTACCGCTATGGGCTGCACGATTGGGCAAGGCTTATCGGGTGTGTCTACATTGGCGTTAGGCAGTTTTATTGCGTTGGCGGGTATTGTTATTGGTGCAATGCTTGCATTCAAGTATCAAATTTGGCGCTTGGATCGAACGTGACAGACGAGCAAAGCATTGACCATGCGAGGCGTTTTGGTAGCCTAACAAGGTTATATGGCATTCGGGGAGCCGAGCAAATATTCAACTCGCATATTGTGGTCATCGGTATCGGCGGCGTTGGCTCATGGAGCGCCGAAGCCCTTGCTCGTACTGGAGTAGGGCGCATCACACTTGTTGATATGGATCATGTCTCGGAATCTAATATCAATAGGCAAATCCACTCACTGGGCTCAACTCTTGGCAAATCAAAAATTGAAGCTATGCGCGAACGGATCATAGATATTAATCCTGAATGCCATGTCCATTTAATCGATGACTTCGTTACGCCAGAGAACTGGTCGGTTTTGCTTGCAGGTATTCAATTGTTTGCCCCCGTTATGGGGGTGATTGATGCTTGCGATCAAGTTGCAACCAAAACTGCTTTGGCTGCATGTGCTTTGACACAAAAACAAATTTTATTTATTACTGTTGGCGCAGCGGGCGGTAAACAGCAAGCAGAGCTTGTACAAATAAATGATTTGTCGCAGACGACCCATGATCCATTGCTTGCAAAAATGCGCTACAACCTGCGCCGCCATCATGGTGCAACCCGAGAAGGTAAGTTGGGCGTGACATGTATCTATAGTCAAGAGTCGGTGCGGCAGCCTATACAAGAGCTAGAGAACGGGGTATGCGAGATGGATGCTGAATCTGACGGCTCACTGAATTGCCATGGATTTGGCTCTAGCGTAAGTGTTACAGCCACTTTTGGCCTTTGTGCAGCCGGCTGGATTACAAAAACACTTGCCAAATATGAAAAAACAACGCTATAATCGAAGGCTTTGCTGCAAAGCAAGCGTGGGATGTTAGCTCAGTTGGTAGAGCAGCGGACTTTTAATCCGTTTGTCGTGGGTTCGACCCCCGCACATCCCACCAACTCATTCAATAGAATCAAGGGTTTACGAGAAATCGTAAACCCTTTTTCTTTGTTACACTCACAGCTTCTCTTTTGCGCTTGCCAAAGGTACTTATGCGAATCACTCATTTACTTGCCATCATTACAGCTTTAGCATTTGCTATGACTATGAATGTGAGCGCTGCAGAGCCACAAAAGAAAAAGGCGACTGTTACAAAGCAGCAGGCTAAAAAATCTGACGTTGCCGCTAAGAAAGTCCTTCGCTCTAAACGTTTGGCGCGTGCCTCTTATGAGGGGCCATCGATGGGGCGTCTCACAGGTCTCCATGGAACTGCAGACGAGTTAGATCTTAAGTCCAGCGTGGCTTTTGTCGTTGACCAAGATACAAATGAAGTGTTGTTCCGCAAGAATGAGTCGGCCGTGTTGCCTATTGCGTCCATCACCAAGCTGATGACTGGCATTGTGATTAGCGAAGCTAATTTACCAATGGATGAAGTCATTACGCTGACTAATGATGACATCCGCCATGCGAGCTTTTCCCGCTTAAAAGCTGGCACATCTATGACACGCCGCGATATGTTGCATCTAGCCTTGATGTCGAGCGAGAACCGCGCTGCTTATGCTTTGGGGCGGACCTACCCGGCAGGGATTGACGAATTCGTGCGCTTGATGAATGCAAAAGCGTTAGCGCTTGGAATGACGAATACACATTACGTTGAGCCAACAGGACTTTCAAGTGATAACCGATCAACTGCCCAAGACTTGGCAAAGCTTGTTGCTTTTGCATCGCAAAATGCTACTGTGAGCGAGTTCTCTACTTCACATGGCTATCAATTAGCTGTTGGTAAACGGACTGTCCAATACGTTAACACCAATCGACTTACTTCCAATCCTAATTGGGACATTGAAGTGCAAAAGACAGGCTACATCACAGCAGCGGGTCGCTGCCTGGTGATGCAAACCAAGGTGGCTGGCCGCAAGTTGGTTATGGTGTTTTTAGATTCAATGGGCAAATACTCGCGCCTTGGCGATGCTGAGCGTGTAAAAGCGTGGCTAGAAACTCGTCCCGCTAACGCACCGCACGCTTAATATTTGAGTTTCTGTCTAGGCTTGATAGCCAAGCGCTGCTGAAATGGTCGCCGTTGTATCTTGCAGCGGCCCCATCCATTCTGATCGCAGGCGCTCAGTTGGGGCTGAAATCGACAAGCCTGCAATTAACTCTCCTCTGTCATTATGAATGCTTGATGCAATGCATCTGACGCCCAACTCCAACTCTTCTTTATCGTAAGCCGCTTGCGCTTTGATGACGGTCTTCAGTTCTTTTTTAAGTGCCTCTAAGCTCGTAATGCTATTAGATGTTTGACCTTTGAGTCCTGTTCTTTCGGCATATGATTTGAGCTGATCCTCTGTATCGTGGGAGAGAAACAGTTTGCCCACCGATGTCAAGTGCAACGGCGCACGTCCTCCAATAGCACGTACCACTTGCATCCCTGAGCGCTCTGAATACGCGCGATCAATGTACACAATACTATCGCCTTGCCGGACGCTAAGGCTTACCGGCTGTCCCAGCTTATCGTGCAGTGCACGCATGGGGATGAGGGCAGCCTCTCGCACGTCAAGGCGACTTTTGACCAAATTACCGAGCTCTAAAAATCGCAGGCCCAACCTGTACACCCCTGCTTGCGGGCGCTCCACATAGCGACCCAATACCAAATCGCTCAGGATGCGGTGAGTGGTAGAGGGATGCAATCCAGCTAGCTCGCTGAGTTCTTTTAAATTAAGCGACTGTGAGCGTTTGGCCAAAATATCGACCAATAAAAACATACGCTCAAAAACTTGAATGGTGGGCTTAGTTGACATGTTGTGATCTTAAGACCATATCCAGAAAGGCTTGGCGTGGAATTGGCTTTGCGCCAAGACTGGCTAAATGGCTCGTTTGTTGCTGGCAGTCAATCCACTCAATTCCTTGGATTTTGCACCAATCGACAAGTGCTGCTAGTGCGATTTTTGACGCATCTGTTTGTAGCGAAAACATGGACTCACCAAAAACAGCGTTGCCAATTTGCGTAAAGTACAGACCGCCCACCAACCTACCATCAACCCATGTCTCCATGCTATGTGCGTA
>CANBRV010000065.1 GCA_947372005.1 Comamonadaceae bacterium
GCGGATGGCGCATTCCAGATGTTTAGTTTGGCGTACACCAAGCGGGTGCTGAGTCAGCTTAAACGTACGGGCACGGATGGGGCCGTTGTACCGCGCCTTGTGTTTACCAAGGGCGGCGGGCTGTGGCTGGACGAGATGAAAGATTTGGACTGCGACGTACTTGGCTTGGATTGGACGATGAACCTAGGCAAGGCACGCGCCATAGTTGGAGCGAATAAATCATTACAAGGCAATATCGATCCAAATATTTTGTTTGCCAAGCCTGACCAGATTGCTACCGAAGTTGTACGGGTACTGGATAGCTTTGGTAAACCGCATGCAGATGTTTCTAAACGCGGTACGGGGCATATCTTCAATCTTGGCCACGGCATCAGTCAGTTCACGCCGCCTGAGCATGTAAGCGCCTTGGTGGAGGCGGTGCATTCGCACTCTAGAGCGCTGCGATAGCCGCAATCCGCGCTTTTGCAATTAGCTCACCAATTTTTGCTCCAGAGAGACCATCCCGCAAGGCTTGCAGGGCAATAGGCTCGGAAGCCACGGCCAATGCGGCTTGCAGGCTACGCTTGAGAGGCGTTGAGGCAGCTTCGGGTTGCAGGCATTCAAAAGCTTGTAGCGCCAAACTAAATCGATCAGGCTGACGAATCGCGTCTCCGCGTTCTAAACATTCATACATCTGTTCTGCGGTCAAGTTGGCTTTGTAGTCATTCAAAAGCTTGGTCACCACCTGCGTCAATTGCGTGCAATCGCTTGGCGCTTTGAGCGATGTGCTGGGCAATTGCAGCGTGGCAAAACGCACGGCAAGCGAATAGCTTTGCGATGCGGCCATATCCAACGCGTGCATCGCGGCTTGGTTATTGACCAAGCTAGGCAAAATCTTTTGCAACAAGCCACACGCTTGCAAAACTTCAAACATACGCGATGGTTTTTCCTCCATCAAGCCTTTGGCTATTTCTTGCCAGACGCGTTCAGCCACCAAGCTGTCGGCTTCACCGTTGGCAACCATGCCGCGCATCAAAATCATGGTTTCAGACGCAATGCTGAAATCAAAAAACCGCGCCGCAAACCTTGCCACGCGGAGGATGCGTACAGGATCTTCGCGGAAGGCTAAGGTAACGTGGCGTAACACTTTTTGTTCAACATCACGTTGTCCGTGATACGGGTCAATGAGTGTGCCATCGGCGTCTTGTGCCATGGCGTTCACAGTCAAATCGCGACGACTCAGGTCTTGCTCTAGCGTCACATCTTCGTCGGCATAAAACGCAAAGCCGTGGTAGCCTTTGGCTGTCTTGCGCTCGGTACGGGCGAGGGCATATTCTTCGTGTGTTTTGGGATTGAGAAAGACGGGGAAGTCCTTGCCAATGGGCTGGTACCCCTTATCCAGCATAGCCTGCGGCGAGGCACCGACTACGACCCAGTCGCGGTCTTTGACTTCTAAGCCTAGCAGCGTATCTCGGATTGCGCCTCCGACGAGGTAGATTTTCATCAGAATTTTTACTTTATCGAGTCAATCGATATGGCTCTTCAAAATCACGGAATTCATTTTCAGCTTTTGCATCCGCTATCCACGCAGCCACGCCTGGCATGGCACAGAGGCGATTCATATACGCAGTCACATTTTCGCTAGCGGGTAGGCCATAGGTTTTGAAGCGCATGACCATAGGCGCGAAGTAAGCATCTGCGATAGAGAATGAGCCAAACAGCACGCCGTCTGGGTGCGTATGGACATAGTTCCTGAGAAGACCGCCCAGCAAGTCTTCTAAGCGTGCCACATCCGCAACCACGGCAGGCTTGTCACGCATGACGATTTGCCCGATGTGCGGCAAATTGGCTTCGATGTTCATCATGCAATTGCTGCGCAATGCCGTAAAGCCCGAGTGCATTTCAGCGCAAGCCATGCGGGCTTTGGCACGAGCGATTTTGTCTGCTGGCCAGAGATTTTTTTCAGGGAAGTTTTCAGCCAAATACTCGGCAATCGCCAGCGTATCGGTTATCGCCAAATCGTTATCCATTAGCACAGGCACTTGTCCGCGCGCACTCACTTTGCGCATGGTTTGCTTGAAGTTGGACTCGGGGGCAAACGAGTCAAATAGCACCTTGACCTCTTCAAATGGAATGCCTGTTTGTCGCAAAAGAACCCACGGGCGCATCGACCATGAGGAGTAGTTTTTGTTGCCGATGTAGAGTTTCATCGCCGCTTTATTTACCCTTTAAACCGAGTACATCAAACATATCGAACAAGCCAGTTTTTTGCGTGGCTAAATAGCGCACGGCGCGAAGACTTCCCTGCGCATAGGTTTCGCGGCTTGATGATTTGTGCGTGATTTCGATGCGCTCGCCCGTGCCTGCAAATAAAACCGTGTGGTCGCCCACAATGTCACCACCTCGGATGGTGGCAAAGCCAATGGAGGATGGATCTCGCTCACCTGTCACACCTTCACGTGCATAGACGGCGCAGTCTTTTAAATCGCGTCCCATAGCGCTGGCAATCACCTCTCCCATTTTGAGTGCCGTGCCGGATGGTGCGTCTACCTTATGGCGATGGTGGGCTTCAATGATTTCGATGTCGTAGCCTGTGCTCATGGCTTTGGCTGCCATTTCTAACAATTTGAGCGTGACGTTGACACCCACGCTCATATTGGGTGCCATCATGATGGCAATATCTTTACTTGCTTTGGCGATCGCGGCTTTCTCAGCATCGCTAAAGCCAGTTGTGCCAATAACCATCTTTATGCCTAGCGCTTGGCAAGCTGCAAGATGCGCCATCGTGCCCTCTGGCCGAGTGAAGTCAATGAGATATTCCGCACCTTCAAGCTCGGTGCGGGTGTCAATGCCAATGTCAAGCTGACCCGCTAGGGCGCAATCAGATGATCCATTGATGGCATCGATAAGCATCTTACCCATGCGACCTGAGCTGCCGGCAACAGCAATGTTCAATTTTTTCATTTGGAATCTAAAGGAGGATAAATTTTTTCAGTACCAGTTGGTGCTGAAGTTTCAATTTGTGATGAGGCTTTTGTCTTCGTGTTTTCACGCTCGGCAAACTGCGCAAGCTCTTTGTCACTAGCTGTGAGTGGGGGAATTGCACCAACTTTCCGACCAGACGAGAGCGAATTGACAAACTCAGTTTCGCTAGGCATCGCGTCTCCTTCCCAATTGGATAGCGTTTCGCCATTGAAGAAGACCGTCAGGCTGAGTGTTTTTGATCTCACGCCATCGCGTTCCATGGTGAACACGTAATCCCAGCGATTGGTATGAAATACATCTGCAAGCAGGGGGGTACCCAAAATATTACGAACTTGATTTCTGGGCATGCCGACGCGTAGTGCCGCGACTTGTTCGCTTGATATGAAGTTGCCTTGAACGACCTCAGATTTATAGGGCTTTATCGCGTTTGGTACGCTAATAGATGGTCTCGTTTTGCAAGCCGCAAGACCCGCAATCAGAGAAAGTCCAATAAGCGTACGGCTTATAAATATGACGGAAGTGAAAAAAGGGTGCATAGAATGGCGCAAAATCACAGACTTGTGAAAGACAAAAAGTAAGAGATACATTCTATGCAAAACCTAAAGAAGATTGGCCTTAAAGCAACAACGCCGCGCCTTAAAATTTTAGAGCTCTTCCAAAACAGCACTCAACGCCACCTGAGTGCTGACGATGTTTACCGTAGTTTGATGATTGAAAATCAAGATATCGGCCTTGCTACTGTGTACCGCGTGTTGGCTCAGTTTGAGCAAGCGGGTATTTTGAGTCGCAATTATTTTGCTGGCAACGATGCCGGCGGCGTTAGTGGTGGTGGGGGAGGGCGTGCGGTGTATGAGCTAGCGGATGCGCAGCATCATGACCATCTTGTTTGCTTGGACTGCGGCAAGGTCGAAGAGTTTTTTGATGCAGACATTGAAGCAAAACAGCATGCGATTGCTAAAACCAAGGGATTTGCGTTAGCCGACCACGCGCTAAGCTTGTATGCGCATTGCACTAAGAAGAACTGTCCATCAAAGCACGTTGCCGCTTAGAAAACTCATCATAAGTATTAATGCCGCGCATTTGCAAAATTGTATTGCGGACGGCGGCTTCAACTAAAACGGCAATATTGCGCCCCGCAACGACTTGCAGAACAACTTTGCGAATAGGGATGCCCAAAATATCGCTACTTAAAGGCTCTTCAGGCAGGCGATCATAGTCACGCTCCATAGTTTCGCGACGAACTAAATGGACAATTAAACGTAATCGCATGCGTCTGCGCACGGCTGTTTCGCCAAAAATAGCACGTATATCCAGCAAACCAATGCCCCGCACCTCAAGTAAATTTTGCAGTAACTCTGGGCAGCGGCCCTCGATTGTGGTTTGGTTAATCCGAAAGAGATCAACGGCATCATCTGCAACAAGACCATGGCCACGAGAAATTAGCTCTAAACCCAACTCGCTTTTGCCAAGCCCTGACTCACCAGTGATGAGTACACCCAGACCTAATATGTCGATAAAAACACCATGCACGGTATCGCGATCGGCAAAGTGACGCGACAAGTAAGCCCGGAGCACATCAATAACATATGCTGCTGAATCGGTGCAAGTAAACAACGGAATTTGTGCATCGTTGCACAGTTTGAGCAAGCTGTCGGTTGGGGTTAGCCCATCGCATAAAACCAGCGCAGGAGGTTCTAGATCAACTATGCGTGCGAGTCTACGCTCAGCATCTTTAGCTGTAGCGCTACCAACGTACGCGGCTTCGCGCTCGCCTAAAATTTGTACGCGGTAAGGGTGTATGTAATTGAGGTAGCCAACTAAGTCTGCCGCAGAGCGGGCTGCACGAACGGCAACTTCATCAAAATGCCGCTCTTTAGCTTGTTGGCCTGCAACCCAATTCCACTTCAATGTTTTGCGATGAAATTGAAATAGCTCATCAGCGCTAATGAAACTGGGCTTCATAGGAGGGAGCCCGCATGAACGATTGCCAAAAAGGATTCTAAATTGGCCGCTGCTTTTAGACTGTTTCGCTTGGATTCATCGCCTAATAGTTCGGCGATTTCAGCGAGTATGTCTAGATGTTTTTGCGTTGCATTTTCAGGAACTAGCAAGGTAAAAAGCAATTCAACTGGCGCGCCATCTGCTGCATCAAAACCAATTGATTCTTTTAGCTGGATTGCCGCTAGTTGCGGCTCTTTGAGACCTTTGATGCGCCCATGAGGAATTGCGACACCGTATCCCAAACCCGTAGAGCCCAGACGTTCTCTAGCAAATAAACTGTCGGTGATATTGGTACGAGAAACGCCTACTGTGCGCTCAAATAAAAAACCGATCTCTTCAAAGAGTCGTTTTTTACTGGTTATTTCCAGTCCGAGCAAGACATGTCCCGGGCTGAGTAGCTTTTGTAGCGACAAGGTAACCGGCTTTGAAGTTTTAAATTTTGAAGGACTCTTTGGTTGCGCCGGCAGCTAACTTTGCAGCGAGCCATGTCGGAGCCTTGCCGCGGCCCGTCCACGTTTGCCCAGTCTCGCTGTCACGGTATTTGGGTGCTACGGCAGCACGTTTATCAGAAGATGATTTTTCAGCATTCTTAACTGGTTTTGCAGGTTTGGATGCCTTGGCCGTTGCAGTCCCCTTTTTTGCAGGAGTTCCACCAACCGTCATGCCAATATCAGCGTAGCCAAGACTATACAAGTTAACCAAGCGCTTGACTTCTTTAATCGCTGCAGTCATGGCTTGCTTGCGCATAGCATCAGCCTGTTTTTGTAAGTCGACGATTTGTTGTTGAATTTGTTCAAATGTTTGCATCGAGTGCTCCTCGCTGTTTCGAAGAAATTATTATAGATCTTTATATTGATGTAACCAATCAACAATTTTTCCATCAGGAATATATCCATCTACTAAATGCAATAATAAATTGCGCAATGCCTTTATATCGTTATTGCTTATGTATCCGATCATTAAATTGAGTTGCGTTTCTAGCTCAGCAAGAGGAATATATTTCTCATTCGCTTTCATGATCTTAAGATGATCGCTAGCGACGGGGTCGTCGCCAATCAATAGCTCCTCGTACAGCTTTTCGCCAGACCGCAAACCGGTCACTTTGATTTCAATATCTCCGTTGGGATGCTCTGCATCGCGTACGCTATAGCCGGAGAGCTCAATCATTCGTTTGGCTAGCTCTGCAATTCGTACTGGCACACCCATATCGAGAACAAATACCTCACCACCATGTGCCATGGCTGCTGCCTGTATTACTAGCTGCGAAGCTTCTGGAATAGTCATGAAATAGCGTGTCACACGCTCGTCGGTAAGAGTCACAGGGCCTCCACTTTTAATTTGTTGGCGGAAAAGCGGAACCACAGACCCCGAAGAATCCAATACATTGCCAAACCTAACCATAGTAAATATGGTGCTTGTAGACGCTGCCGCCAGTGCTTGCAAAACCAATTCAGCTACCCGCTTTGTTGCGCCCATAACGTTTGTGGGACGCACAGCTTTGTCTGTACTAATCAAAACAAAATACTCAGCATGGATTGCAATAGCAGCGTACGCAGCATGCAATGTACCAAGCACATTCGTGCTTAGACCTTCAGCAATATTTTGTTCTACGAGCGGAACATGCTTGTAGGCCGCCGCATGATAGATCGTTTGTGGGCGGAATGTTTTAAATAGTGTGAGTAATTTATCGGCTTCTCGCACATTAGCCAGCAGCGGGATGATGCGAACATCTACTGGCGCGCGAGGCTCTAGTTCGCGATGAATATTGTAAAGCCCATACTCATGGTGATCAACCAAAAGCAACTGTTTAGGATGAAGCAATAGTATTTGGCGGCATAACTCACCTCCAATGCTTCCTGCAGCTCCCGTTACCATTACAATTTTGCCTGTAATTGTGTGTGCCATCATTTCTGCATTAGGCGCAATCGGGGCGCGTCCCAGTAAATCCTCGGCTCCGAGCTCTTGCATATCGCCCGCCGATATTGCGCCACTTGCTAAGTTTTCTAAATTAGGTAGAGCACGCACATGGATTTTTAGCTCCCGCAACTGCTCTAAAATTTCCAGACGTCTAGTTGTGCGCATAAGAGAAGGTATGGCTAAAAGCGCGCTCTGAACCTCACCTTCTTGTACTAAACGTGCCAAATCTTTGGGCGCGTATACCCGCCAGTTATTAATAGTTTTACCTTGTAGGGTCTGATCGTCATCAATAAAACCTATGATTTTGTATGATTTTGCGTGATTGAGCGCATGCGCAATTTGAATACCCGCTGAACCTGCGCCATAAATGATCAGTCGTTCCGCCGTATGTCGCGTGAGATGCCCGCTTGTGTCGTTTAGCCAAAACCTTACTAGTGCTCGGCTAATGGCGATTCCTAGTAAAAATAAAACGGGCTGTAAAATACCCATTGAGCGCGGCACCCCTTCAGGGCGAGTGATGAGCAAAAAACCAAAAAAAAGTACGCCATAAATGATGGCACCTTTCGCAATAGCCTGTAGTGCACTTAAGCCCGTATAGCGAAGTACCGCACGGTATAGCCCCATTTGCATAAAGATAGGTACAGCGAGAGCTGGAGACGCAATATAAGCCCACCATTGTTCGCCAGACGGAATAACAATCTGATCTAGTCGCAGCGCAAATGCCAAAAGCAGCATTAACCAAGCCAAGGCAACATCACAAGCCACGGCTATGCATTGTTTAGTCAAGCGTGGCAGCGTACGAAGAGAAGTAAAAAGGCTATCCATAAAGTGTGTCTATCTTAATGCGATACATCCGTGCGTTTTAAAACTTTAAGCACGGTTAGCCAAAGAATGTGAATGTCAAACACCAGTGATTGGTGCTGGACATACACTGCGTCTAACGCGACCTTGTCAGGGATCGTCAGCGCATCACGACCATTTACTTGCGCCCAACCTGTAATACCAGGGCGTAGCGTATCCACACCTGCTGCTGTACGCGCGGCAATCAAATCAGCTTGGTTGTAGAGCGCTGGACGAGGTCCCACCAGACTCATATCACCCGTCCATACACTCCATAGCTGTGGAAGCTCGTCTAGACTAGAGCGACGCAAAAAGCCACCAATTGGGGTTAAGTATTGGCTGGGATTCTCTAGCAAGTGCGTCGCCACTGCGGGTGTTTCAAGGCGCATGGTGCGAAATTTCGGCATGTAAAAAATGCTATTTCCTTGGCCAACCCGGGCTGACCAATACAGCGCAGGTCCAGCAGACGTTAAACGAACCATCAGCGCCAGCACTACAAGAGGGATAACTAAAACGCAAACGGTGGCGATAACCAAGCTTAAATCCAATATTCTTTTCATCACAATCGCATCGCTTAGTTTTTAACAGTTAGTAATAGGCGCTTTGGCTTAGTGCGCGTACATTCTGCTGGCTGTACGCCCTTAAACGGACGCCTATTGTAGAATACACTTGCTCTTTTTGCGAAAGTGCGCCAACTTTTCATGCGATCTCAGCTTCTACTGAATCGATCAGTAAAACAACCACAAATTAAAAATATGAAGCTGTCAAAGTTACTTTTGCCGATTGTCAGCGCAATCGAGTTTACCGACCTCACAGCACTTTTGTTTTTGGCGCATGCATTGTTCTGCGCGATTATATTTTTAATTTTAGGGGCCTCCCCATATGTCAATGCTGCCTCATTAGGGTTGATTTTATTAATGAATGCGGCTTTTTGGATAGCATTAAAAAGAAGTACCGAAAAGAACTCGGCCCATATATTAATACTTGCTTGGTATGTACTATTGTTTTTTAATATACGCATTGTTGCATTTTTATTATTTCCACCTGAGGCACTAGAATTTCCTGCAGGCTTACCAGGAGACTATCTGACAAGTGACAACATTTCAGATGGTTTGTTATTTATAGTTGGTGGAGTCATTGCTATTTTATTGGGCATATTCGCTACAGGAAATTTAGGGCGTCGGCCTCAGGCGCAAGTAGCATTTAGAGGACACCAATTTTCGATATGGGCATTAACGGCCTATTGGGCTGTAACTTATCTTGCCGCCTATTACGTATCAGTGCATTTAGGCGTTACTATTTTTGGAACACCTGAACATTGGGGTAGCCGAATGGCTTGGGTGCGCATTATTTTTGATACTGATGTGGCGCTGATGTGGACGTTCGTTTGGGCGCTTACTCAGAGGTATTATTTTAATTTTACAAAATATCAAAAATTACATATAAGCCTGCTTATCCTAGGGTGGCTTATTTTCTCCTTGGTTATTGGTTCAAGAGGTGGGCCTTTACGGATCCTCATTTTTTTATTTTACACGGTTTTAGCAATAAAACCGAAATTCAAATTGAGCATCACAAATTTAGCAATTTTTATTACGATTTGTTTTTTGATCAATTCTGTTGTGTTTGCAATTGGTACCGCTTTTAGGCATGCCAAAATTGGAGGAATAACGACCTCCCAAGCGATGTCAGAGTACAGAATCAAAGACGTTGAATTTTTGTCTTACTTTTCAACGGATGAGCAAAAAAATATTTCAGCAAATCGGCGAGTATTTTATGAGTCAAAATTTGTTCGGGATATCGCGTTAAAACTTCGCCCAATGGTTACAAGACTTGCCATAATTGACTATCCACTGACTGTGGTAAGTGGTGATCCTGTGCAAGAGGTAATTGATTACTACATCAAAAGTCTTCATCCATTTAAAAATTTCGCAAATAATATTGTGCCAGGTGAAATATTCGACGATGCAATGGTGAACACTTCAAGAGTTTTTGGTATGGCGTATGCTGGAAAGAGCTTAAAAGACATTTCGGAGGGTTTTAATTCTGAGCCATTTACAATATGGGGCGAAGCTTGGCTATTAGCAGGTTATAAGGGTGTTTTTTTACTGTTCCTTGCTGCCATTTGCATCCAGTTAGGATTTAATAGGATTAAAAATCAATCGTCTTCATACTCAATTGGTATGTGTTTTGTTTATATTATGACAGCGGTATCTGGTATATACGGAATGTTTGGTATAGATTACTGGTTAACTTTTATTGCGCATTTTTCAATGGCTAGTATGATAGCTTATGCTTTTTTATTGTTTTTTTCTAATGCACGTTATAAATGAAAATACTCACATTATCATTACTTCGCCTACGTAAAACAATCATCTCTAAGGCTTCTGCATTAGTTCGGTCCTATTTTGAGTCGGATGGGGCGATGGCTAGGTTTTTTTCAAAATACTGCCTTGCAAAAAATGTTCCTCAACGATCTCATCTCTCGGCTCAATTCAGTCCTCAAGAACAACAGAGTTACAACTATGCACACCTGTGGACGCAAAACGGAAGCGGGAATTTTTTAATAGAAAAAGGATTTTGGAAGGGG
>CANBRV010000066.1 GCA_947372005.1 Comamonadaceae bacterium
TCACAGCCCTTGCGATGAAGGGGAACTGCGAAGTATATCAGGGTTTCTACTGCCTGGCAAACTTTTTAAATGACGCCATCTGGGAAGGGTGCATAGAAAAAGACCTCAAACCCATAGCCAGCAAGGCTTGCGTATGCGATTCATCTCCCGCCATTTCACCACAAACACTAATCGATTTGCCTGCTGCAATGCTCTGCTTAATCGTCGATTCAATCAAAAATTGCACCGCAGGATGATTGCCATCGTACAAGTGCGCAACGGTCTCATCTGTTCGATCAACTGCAAGCGTGTACTGGATTAAGTCGTTTGAGCCTATAGAGAGGAAGTCGAAATATTTCAGAAACGTCGGGACAATCAGCGCTGCGGCAGGCACTTCAATCATCGCCCCCAAACCTATCTCACCATAGGCAACCCCCACCGCGTCTAGCTGCGTTCTTGCTCGATCCACCATGAGCAAACATTGTTTAATTTCGCCCTCGTGCGCCAGCATCGGGATAAGCACCTCGATACGCCCATGTACTGCCGCGCGAAGCAGTGCTCGCAGCTGCGTCAAAAACATGGCGGGCTCAGCCAAACACCACCGAATTGCCCTGAGACCCAACGCTGGATTCGTATGCACGCCATACTCTTGCCCATGACTTGGATCCAAAGGCTTGTCCGCACCGATGTCGATGGTACGGATCGTGACGGGCATGCCCTTCATAGCCACAACAACCTCGCTATATGCCGCGTACTGCTCCTCTTCGTCTGGCAAGATTGCACGCCCCATGAATAAAAACTCGGTTCTAAAAAGCCCGATACCTTGCGCACCCGCAGCCAATGCGGCAGCAGTATCGCCAGGTAACTCAATATTCGCTAACAGCGTAATCGCGGTTCCATCAGGCGCCAATAGTGGCGCTGATTGCTTGATATCCCTTGATTCGCTTGCCAAATGCTCATGCCAAGCCGCTAAGCCATCTGTTTGTTTTTGTCGGTACTGCGCAAGAATGCGATCCGTCGGATTCACAATCAATACCCCGGCATCTGCATCCACAATCACCCAGTCGTCTTGGCGCACCAGCTGACTAGCACTCTTAGCGCCCACAATGGCAGGGATCCCCATACTGCGCGCCACAATGGCGGTATGCGAAGTCTTGCCCCCCACATCGGTCACAAAACCACTAAATACATCGCTTTTGAAGCGAATCATGTCGGCAGGCGATAAGTCGTGCGCCACCAAAATCAAAGACTCATGATTTGCTTGATTGGCTGCTGTCAGTTGCGCCGAGCCTTGCAATTGCTTAAGCACGCGCTCAACCACTTGCTCCAAATCGCCTTTGCGTTCCCGCATGTAAGAGTCATGCATCGCATCAAACTGTTCGGCAATGACCTCTAATTGCGTCGTCAACGCCCACTCCGCGTTATAGTGCCGCTCCTCTATGTAGTGGCGTACACCTTCGGCCAATGTGTCGTCTTGCAACAGCATCAAATGCACATCCATGATGGCAGATAACTCATGCGGCGCGTCTTTATTCACATGATCCGACAGGCTAAGCTGTAAGCGCTGCAGCTCCTCAACGACAACATTTCTTGCCGTTCGCACCCGCTGCACTTCCGCTGGCGCTTGATCGGGCGTTATAAAGTAATGCGCCACATTGGCGCGACTAGACAGCACACGTACGGCACGCCCAATGGCAACGCCGCCGCCTAGCCCACGGCCGACAGAGAGTCCGTGGACGCTAAAGCTCATGCAGTCTGCAGGGGCATTTATTCGCCCTCGCCAAATTTATCGTTAATCAAAGCAATAACCGCATCCATCGCTGCGGCTTCTTGCTCGCCAGCAGTTTCAATCTCGATGCTAGAGCCCAGACCTGCCGCAAGCAGCATCACGCCCATGATGCTTTTGGCGTTAATACGGCGCTCGCCCTTACTCAGCCACACCTCGCACGGGAAGCTACCCGCAATCTTTGTGAGCTTAGCGCTCGCCCTTGCATGCAAGCCAAGCTTGTTAGAAATCGTGATCGTCGTCTTCATATTTTGATAATTCTCCCTACGTTTTAATCGTTTAAACCAACTCCATCGCGCCTTGGCTACCGCCTGCCACCGCCTTTTCAGCCATTTCGGCCAACGGGGTATCCCAATACGTAATTGCCCGCAACAACATGGGCAAACTAGCCCCTGCAATGCACTTCACATGCGTACTGCCTGCGCTTTGAGCTAATTTTTGCGCCACATTGCAAGGCGTTGCACCAAACACATCACTCATCACCAGCGTACCTGCCCTGCCAGCGCTGCGCTCCATCACAAGCAGCTGACGCGCGGCGTCCAGCGTCGATTCGGGTGATTGATCGGGTAGCACATCAATCACATCCACGCGGGAAGCCGCATCTGGAAAGGCGTGCAAAGCAGCGCTTTTGAGTGCGGAGGCCAACGGCGTATGCGCGATGATGAGAATGCTATTCATAGAGTGGTTATTTTTTCGAATTATCGCCTCTAGAATCTGCCGCACATATCGCGCAACACCACGCAAGGAAAAAAACATGGGTAATCGACTCTCACAAATCGCCACGCGCACGGGCGATGATGGCACCACAGGCCTTGGCGACGGCGCCCGCGTTCCCAAATCCAGCCCACGCGTCCACGCAATGGGCGATGTGGACGAGCTCAACAGCCATATTGGTCTTTTGCTATGCGAAGATATTCCCGCAGATATCCGCGGCCTGCTGATCGACATACAGCACCAGCTCTTCAATCTTGGCGGTGAACTCTCCATTCCAGGCTATCAACTCCTGAAAGAGGAAGCGGTTATCCAGCTAGACGAGGCTTTGGCCCACTACAACGAGGCGCTACCGCGCCTGCAAGAATTTATTTTGCCTGCTGGCAACCGCGCCGCAAGCCAAGCCCACGTCTGCCGAACCGTGGCACGGCGTGCAGAACGCCTAGTGGTAGAACTAGCGCAAACAGAAACCATTCACGCCGCGCCGCGCCACTACCTCAACCGCCTCAGCGACCTTATGTTTGTACTTTCGCGCGTTTTAAACCGTATGAACGGCGGAGACGATGTTTACTGGAAGAGCGAGCGAATGCAAAGGAAGTAAGCAAAATTGCATACAGAACCCGCCTAAAGTTAAGGGAAAATGCTAAGTGACAACAATCTCATACTGATATAAAGTTGTTCGATTGCGCCAAAATTTTTAAGTGATTTTTATGAAATTTTCATCATTTCCCACACTGATAATTAATACTTTATTTATCATTGGCAACCTAGTCTTTATCAATATATCCCAAGCACAAGAATTTCCAAGCAAATCTGTAACGCTGGTATCTCCTTACCCTGCTGGAGGCATAGCCGAAGCTATTGCAAAACTTGTCAGCAAACCTCTCGAAGCAAATCTAAAGCAAGCCGTCGTAATCGAAAACTTAGGCGGTGAAAGCGGCGCTACGGCACTGCTAAAAATACTTAATGCCCCAGCCAATGGCCATCTGGTCTTACAAGGCACGCCGAGCGAACTCATACTTGCGCCATCTATCAGCGAAACGCCCAGCTTTAAAAGCGAAGACTTTCGTATGGTGCAGTTCGTTGCCGATATACCAATGGTTATCTTTGCTCGCAAGAGCTTAGAGGCTAACGATGCAGATGAATTGACAACGCTAGCACGCCGCGCCGTTGCACATGGCAAGCCACTCGTCTATGCAAGTCTTGGCGAGGGCACTTTTAATCATTTCTTAGGTAGCTATATCTCTAAAAAAATTAATGCTCACATGCTTCACGCGCCGTACGCAAGCGCACCTGAAATAATAAAAGGCCTACTTAGCGAGCAAGTCGATATTGTTGTTGCCCCATTTACAACCGATCAGATTGCCTTGCACAATTCTGGAAAAATTAAACTTATATCGGTTCTAGCTGCCAATCGCCAACCCGCAATCCCCGATGTCTCATCGGTAGATGAAGGGTTTGCACTCAGCGGCTGTTATCAAAGCCTATGGACCGGTTATTTCGTAAAAAAAGAGACGCCAGAGGTCTTAGTCCAAGTCTTGCATAAAGCATTGTCTGACACGCTAAACGACCCCCAAATGATAAGCAGACTGGTGTCGCAAGGCGCCATTATTTCTCCGTCATTGACCCTTGATGATGTCAATAAAAAATACGCGGCTGAAATTGTTAAATTCCGGGCAATGGCCAAATCCATGAGTCCAGAACCCCTGTAACGGCGAGGCATGCCAGCCGTCCATTGATTTACAACGAGTCCACAAAGGAGTAGAGTTCTGTACCTGACTTGCTGATTAAAGAAGTTTTTTTATGAAGCCCTCACCCGTCCTCCTGCTTGTACTAAACACCTTATTTGTTTTTGGTAGCCTAGTTTTTGCAGGCGGCTCACAGGCGCAAACCTTCCCAAGCAAGCCCATCGTCCTAGTAGGGCCTTATCCAGAGGGCGGCGTCAGTGCAAGTATTGCAAAACATGTCGGCGCATCACTTTCAAGCACCCTAAAACAAACTGTATTGGTAGAAAACTTAGGCGGCGAAAGTGGTGTAACTGCCGTTCAAAAAGTACTAAATGCCCCCTCAGATGGCCACACGCTCCTGCAAGCCAGTCCTAGTGAGCTTGTTCTCGTGCCATTTGTTAATAAAAACGCCAAGTTCAAAAGCGAAGACTTTCGCATGGTGCAATTCGTTGTCGATACGCCTTTGATCATTGTTGCCCGCAAAGGTCTAGATGCAAACAATGCGGATGAATTAGCTGTGCTTGCACGTCGCTCTGCAGCCCTTGGGCGCCCTCTTGTTTACGCCAGCTCCGGAGTAAGTAGTTATGGCCATATGCTGGGTAGCCATATATCTAGACAAATTAATGCGCCCATGCTTCACGCGCCTTACCCAAATACAGCTCAAGTCGTGAAAGGCTTAGTAGATGAGCAGATCGATTTTGTTATCACCGCATACAACGACTCCCAGCTTGCGCTGCATACCTCTGGCAAAGTTAAAATTATTGCCGCCCTATCTGCCCAGCGACAACCCGCCATTCCTGATGTCCCCTCTGTAGATGAAGGGGTAATGCTTAAAGGCTACCATCACAGCACTTGGTTCGCCTATTTTGTAAAAAAAAGACACGCCAGAGTCCATAGTGCAGGCCTTGCACAAAGCCCTATCTCAAACGCTAGGCAATCCCACAATTCGTACTACTTTAGTATCTAAAAGTTCTATCGTTCCTCCGCCACTTAGCTTGGCAGATGCCAATAAAAAATACGCGACTGAGATTGTTAAATTCCGGGCAATGGCCAAATCAATAAGTCCAGAACCCCAATAACGGCGGCGCATTAAGCAATACTTTTTATTTCTATTATTATATTTAATACTATTAAATATCAAATTAGTACTACTTATAAAATATAAAAACAGCACCAAGGGAATACGCCTAGCGACAATAACCTTACAATCGAGTAGAGTTATTTACCTGTTTGATTAGTTAAAGAAGTTGTTATGAAATCCGCGTCTCTCCTCCTGCTCGCACTAAATGCCTTATTTGTTTTTGGCAATCTAAACTTTGCAGGCGACGCTCAGGCGCAAACCTTCCCCAGCAAGCCCATCGTCTTAGTAGAGCCTTATCCTACGGGCGGCATCAGCGCAGACATCGCAAAGCTTGTAGGCCAATCGCTCGCAACAAACCTTAAACAAGCTGTATTAGTAGAAAATTTAGGCGGCGAGGGTGGTGCAATTGCTGTACAAAAAGTACTAGATGCCCCCTCAGATGGCCACATGCTGCTGCAAGCCACGCCTAGCGAACTTGTTCTCGTGCCCTTCGCCAACAAAAACGTTAAGTTCAAAAGCGAAGACTTTCGCATGGTGCAATTTGTTGCAAATATCCCTTTGGTCATTGTTGCCCGCAAGGGTCTAGAGGCTAACAATGCAGATGAGTTAGCCGTGCTTGCACGCCGTGCCGCAGCACTTGGTCGGCCCCTTGTTTACGCTAGCTCCGGAGTAGGCAGCTACAACCACGTGCTGGGCAACCATATATCTAGAAAAATTAATGCGCTCATGCTTCACGCGCCTTACTTAAGTACAGCCCAAGTGGTGAAAGGCTTAATAGATGAGCAAGTCGATATTGTTGTTGCCCCATACAACGAAGCCACAATTGCTCTGCACACCTCAGGTAAGGTTAAATTTATTGCCGCCTTATCGGCCCAGCGCCAACCCGCCATCCCTGATATCCCCGCAGTAGACGAAGGGGCTGCACTCAAAGGCTGCCATCAGAGCATTTGGTTCGCCTATTTTGTAAAAAAAGACACGCCAGAGCCCATAGTGCAAGTCTTGCACAAAGCCCTATCTCAAACACTAGGCAATGCCACAATGAGTACGACGCTGGTGTCTAAAAGCTCTATCGTGCCTGCGCCACTTAGCCTTGCCGAGGCCTCCAAAAAATATACCGCCGAAATCGTTAAATTCAGGGCAATGGCCAAATCAATGCGTCTAGACCCCCCATAACCGCGGCACATGCAGCCGCTCATTGTTTTAGATACCAACATCGTTTTAGACCTGTTCGTCTACAACGACCGCCTGCAAGCGCCGTTAGATAAGGCTTTGCGAGCAGGCAGTCTGCAATGGCTTACCACATCTGCCATGCGAGACGAGTTAGCCCGCGTGCTCGACTACCCACAGGTTGCCAAGCGACGACTCGTTAATGCGCAACCAGCGGACGCCGTTTTGGCGCAAATGGATTCGCTCGCCACATTCGTAGCATCCGCCCCAAAAGCACTCTACACCTGCAAAGACACAGACGATCAAATTTTTATAGATTTAGCTTGCGAGCATCGGTGCGTACTGCTTAGCAAAGACAAGGCCGTGCTGGCGATGCGCTCACGCTTGGCGCGGATAGGGGCAGTCATTTCGACCCACTACACTTGATGAAATGACTGACGAACCCCAATCCAAACTCTCGCCCATGCCAAAGGCGGAAAAACGCCTCCTCTACATTCTTGCTGGCATTCAAGTCACACACATTGTGGACTTCATGATCATGATGCCCGTTGGTCCCATGCTCATGCGTGATCTAGGGATCGAGCCGCATCAATTTGGCCTATTGGTGTCCTCCTACTCGCTCTCGGCAGCCGTCTCAGGCTTGCTGTGCGCCATGTTTATTGACCGCTTCGAGCGCAAACGCGCCCTACTCACGCTCTATGCCCTTTTTGCCCTAGCAACGCTGGCCTGTGCGCTTGCGCCCAGCTATTACGGCTTGCTCGTGGCTCGCTCATTGGCAGGCGCATTTGGCGGCGTGATGGGCGCCTTAATTAGCACCGTCATTGGTGACCAAATCCCTCCAGAGCGCCGTGGCCGCGCAGGCGGCTATATGGCATCTTCGTTTTCTATTGCTACGGTTGCGGGCGTGCCGCTTGGGCTATGGCTAGCTAACCACACGCCCGTACTGGGCTGGCGCTCGCCCTTTGTGTTTGTCGCCTTGCTCAGCGCAGGCTTAGGATGGGCGGCCTATCTGTGGCTTAAAACAGGGCCGCGCATACATGCGCCCCAAGGCGTCTGGCCGCGCATTCAAGGCACGCTATCCGACCCCGTTCATCGCTGGTCAATGTTATTTGGCTGCCTGATTATGTTTTCCATGTTTTCTATTGTGCCGTTCATCACTATTTTTGCGACAGGAACAGTCAAATTTCCAGAAACCATGCTGCCCTTGATGTACTTGATTGGCGGCGCGTTCACGCTGCTCACCAGTCGCTGGGTGGGCAAGCAAACCGACCGCCTAGGTAAACGCAGAAGTTTTTTAATTTTTGGCTCAATCGCCATCATCCCCATGCTCATTACCACGCACATGCAGCAAGTGCCCGTGTGGATTTACTTGACGGTCAGCACTTTGTTTTTTGTGGCGTCCAGCGCCCGCATGATTCCTAGTATGGCGCTGATGAATGGCGCAGCAAACCCACCGCTACGTGGCACGTTCCTCAGCCTTTCAGCCTCGTTGCAGCAAGCAGCCATGGGACTGGGCGCCTTCGTCACAGGACACATCATCAGCATAGACGCCAGCGGAGTGATGCACCGTTACGACGTTGCGGGCTATATTGCCGTAGCAGCCATGCTGGCGGCGCTGTGGGTGTCGGGTCGAATTACGCAGCGCGGGTAATTATTTATCTTTTCCCTGCGACAGATCCATGATGAGTTTGGTAAGCAAATACATGCGCGGCTCAATCGAATCAACCAAGATGTACTCGGCATCATTGGAATGCGCCCCAAACCCGCGTGCACCAAATCGCTCCAGAACCGCGTTTTGAGTTTTGAGTGCCGCAAACGCAGCGTCAGTGCCGCCGCCCTCGGCTTGTATGCTAAACGTGAGCTCTAACCCTAAGTCATCCTGATAGAGTTTTTTGGCGTAATTCGCCACGGCCAAGCCTGCAGGGCTGGCTTGCAGCGGTGGCCTGCGGCGCTCAAAATTAAACTCAACCTTCGTGTCGGGAATCAATTTATTGGTAATACGCGCCGCCACCTTAGGCTCAATGCCATCAAAATCCGCAACCCGCAGTACGCGAACATCCGCCGCTGCCGTGGCTGTGGCAGGAATCACATTACGATTAGTTCCCGCTTGGGAAATCGTCCAATTGAATTTGACGCCCGTTGCAGGATCAGACAAATCACGCATTTGCAAAATTTGATGCGATAGCTCGTACAGCGCATTGCGCCCAAGCTCTGGCGCACCGCCTGCGTGCGAAGCTTTGCCCGTCACGTTCAAAGTGACTGCGCCAATACCCGCCGTCACTAAGGAAATGCGGTCCGACGCAGCCAGCGACGCCTCACAAGAAAACGTCACATCGTGCTCCGCGCCAAGTTTTGTCAGCATGGTGCGCGACGCGGGCGAGCTAATCTCTTCGTCGCCATTGATCAGAACAGTCACCAGGCCATAGTCTTTAAAGTTATTTGCTTTCAAGACAGCTAGCGTGTGCAGAATCATCGCAATGCCTTGTTTATCGTCCGAAATGCCAAGGCCGTATGCACGATTTCCATCCACGCGGAAAGGTTGATTCGCCAGCATGCCACGCAGATACACCGTGTCCATGTGTGCAATCAGCAAAATCTTTTTTGTACCCGTGCCCACAAACTGCGCATGCACCATGCGGCCTGGCTTGGCGGGCGTATCAAACATGCGGTACGTATCCGCGCCTGGCTCGATGAACTCGACTTTCCCGCCTAAGTCTTTGAGCTTGCCCGCGATCAGCTCCGAGATTTTGTCCAGTCCCTCACGGTCGCCGCTGCCCGATTCAATCGACACCAAGGATTTGAGCGTCTCTAAGTACGGTGTTTTTTCTTTTTGCACAGCGGACATCACGTCTACATTGGGCGCGGCAAAGGCAAGTGAAGTCGTTAGTCCAAAACAAAGCGCGGTCAAAAGAAATTTAGGCATGGCAAATCCTCTAATCAAAAATGAATCAAAAAAAATTAACCCAATAAGCGCAAAAGCTCCAACAGCGCAAAAGCCACCGTCTGCTGCCGCACCTCAGCGCGATCACCCTCAAAATGCTGCGTGCAAGTTGTCACCGCAGCACCCACTGAAAACCCAAAACACACTGTCCCCACAGGTTTCAAATCACTACCCCCGCCAGGACCCGCAACGCCAGTGACCGCCACGGCAACGTGCCCCTTAATTACCCCGTTTGGCCCCGCTGGATATGGCCTGCCAGCCATGCCACCTGCAATCACCCGCACAGCGCCGATTGCCATGGCATGAGCCGTTTCCTCCGACACCGCGCCATGACGACGAATCATGCTGGAGGACACGCCCAGCATCGCCGTCTTAGCGTCGTTGGAATAAGTGATAAAGCCGCGATCAAACCAAGCGCTTGAACCTGCCAAGTCGGTGCACGCAGCAGCAATCATTCCGCCCGGGCAGCTCTCGGCGGTCGTCAGTAAAAGGCCTCGGGATTGGAGCTTGGTGGCGAGTTGCGCGACTAAATGTGGGGTATCCGTTGTCATCTCACATCATCCTAAAACCGAATCATCGCAAAGATAACCAGCACGCAAAACGCCGCCACCAAATCGTCAAACAAAATCCCAAAGCCACCGCGCCAGCCAAAGCCCTTAAACGTCCGATCCGCCCAGCCCACGGGCCCTGGCTTGGCGGCGTCGAAGTAGCGGAACAGCACAAACGCCCCAAACTGCCCCCAAAAAGTGGTGGGAGTCACTAACCAAAGAATCAGCCAAAACGCGACGATCTCATCAATCACGATAGCGCCAGGATCCATCACCTGCAAATGCTGCGCGGTGCGCATGCCTGCCCAGATGGAGACGATGGCAGTCGC
>CANBRV010000067.1 GCA_947372005.1 Comamonadaceae bacterium
GTACTGGTCGATAAACCCACAAACACATGCGCGGCTTTCGCATCACTCATGCGGTAATTAAATTCGGTGACGCTGCGGCCCTCACCAATGAGCGCACAAAAACGCTTAAAGCTGCCGCGCTCTTCAGGAATCGTCACGGCAAAAAGCGCCTCTTTGTGCTCGCCCACATCGGCGCGTTCGGCGACAAAGCGCAAGCGGTCGAAGTTCATATTGGCGCCGCACAAAATCGCGGCATAGGTTTCGGATTTTTTGACCTTGCGAGCAGCGGCGTATTGCTTGATGGCCGCAACGGCAAGCGCTCCTGCGGGCTCGACGATAGAGCGGGTGTCCACGTAAATATCTTTAATGGCCGCGCAAACGGCATCGGTATCCACCGTCATAAATTCATCCACCAAGCCGCTACTGGCGACGCGGAAAGTCTCTTCACCCACCAGCTTGACGGCTGTGCCGTCGGAGAACAGCCCCACATCGGGAAGCGTCACGCGCTTACCTGCCGTCACCGATTGCATCATCGCGTCGGAGTCGTTCATTTGCACACCGATGACGCGGATGCTGGGGTCAATCGCTTTGATGCAATTGGCCACGCCCGAGATCAAACCGCCACCGCCAATCGCCACAAAAACGGCGTCTAGTTTTTTGGAAGGGGCGCTTTGCATTTGCCGCAAGATTTCTAAACCAATCGTGCCTTGGCCTGCGATCACATCAGGGTCGTCAAAAGGATGAATAAAGGTCAGCCCTTTTTGCGCTTGAAGTTTTTGTGCGTGCAAAGATGCATCCGAATAGCTCTCGCCAAACAGCACCACGTCACCGCCTAGCGCCCGCACCGCATCAACCTTGACCGATGGCGTGGTGGTGGGCATCACGATGATGGCTTTGGTTCCCAGCGTCTTTGCGCCTAGCGCTACGCCCTGCGCGTGATTGCCCGCCGAGGCGCAAATCACGCCTTTTTTGAGCTGCGCTGGCGTCAATTGCACCATCTTGTTGTACGCGCCGCGCAGCTTGAAGCTAAACACAGGCTGCTGGTCTTCGCGCTTGAGTAACACCGTGTGCCCAATCCTAGCCGAGAGGTTTTTCGCGTAATCAAGCGAAGTTTCCTTGGCCACGTCGTAGACGCGAGCGGCAAGGATTTTCTTTAGATAATCGTTAGGGGTGAGCGGATGCGTCGTGAGCTTATTCATAGCGCTCAATCATAAAGAAGAAAAGTTAGGAACAAATATGCAATGCACAGTCAGCTGGACAGGCGCAAGTGGCGCGAACTCCAAAATGGGATTTTTAGCCGAAACAGGAACGGGGCACACCGTGATGATGGACGGCGCGCCTGACGCAGCCAAACCCGAAAACGGTGGGCTCAATCTAGCGCCGCGCCCAATGGAACTACTCCTTGCGGGCACGGGTGGCTGCTCGGCCTATGACGTGGTACTCATCCTCAAGCGCGGTCGGCACGATGTGCGCGGCTGCAGCGTGAAAATATCATCGGAACGCGCCGAAGTGGATCCCAAAATTTTTACCAAGATTCACATGCAGTTCAGCGTGACGGGCAAAGGGATTCCTGCTACTGTCATTGAACGCGCCATCGCGATGAGCCACGACAAGTATTGCTCCGCGTCCATCATGCTGGGCAAGATGGCGGAGATTACGACGGGGTTTGATTACCTAGAGGCTTGATGCTACATCTGCCCCCAAGGCAGTCCATCGAAGCGCCAGCCATTGACCGTACTGCGGTGGTCGCTCTCATCCAAATCGCCTTCGAAGCCATGCAGGACATTGATGACTCTAGTAAAGCCCATGTTCAGCAAGGCTTTGCCAGCGTCTAAGGTGCGTGAGCCGCTACGGCAAATGAGCACGACGGTTTGGTCGAGGCTTTTTACTTCGCCTCTCACGGCGGCGACAAAGCTATCCGCATCGGCTTCAAATTCAGGATATTCGTACCACGGAATATTGATGGATCCCGGCGGCCTGCCCACGTACATGGACTCGATCTCCATGCGAACGTCAATCAAAACGGCATCGGGTGTGGCTTGTAGCAAGTCCCAAGTTTCTTTGGGTTCTAAGTGTTGCAATTGGGAAGCAGTCATGCCGCTATTCTAAAATCAGGCAATGACTGCAAAAAAATATACGCGCGGACAGGCTCTGCCTGAGATTCTTAAAAAGAGAATCATGATTTTGGATGGGGCGATGGGCACGATGGTGCAGCGCTTCAAATTGTCCGAAGCGCAGTTTCGTGGCGAGCGGTTTAAAGATTTCCACAAAGACATCAAGGGGAATAACGAGCTGCTGAGCTTGACGCGCCCCGACATCATCAGAGACATCCACGAGGGCTACCTTGCCGCAGGTGCCGACATGGTGGAGACCAATACCTTTGGCGCGACCACGGTGGCGCAGGCAGATTACGACATGCAGGATCTAGCTAAGGAGATGAATCTTCAATCCGCCAAACTAGCCAGAGCCGCTTGCGATAAGTTTTCGACTCCTGACAAGCCACGCTTTGTTGCAGGAGCGCTTGGCCCCACACCCAAAACCGCCAGCATCAGCCCCGACGTGAACGACCCAGGAGCGCGCAACGTCAGCTTTGAAGAGTTACGAAGCGCTTACTACGAACAAGTGGAAGCGCTGGTTGAGGGCGGCTCAGACCTACTTTTGGTCGAAACCATTTTTGACACCTTGAATGCCAAAGCCGCGCTGTTTGCCATTGACGAGTACTTTGAGGCTAGCGGTGAATGTCTGCCCATCATCATCAGCGGTACGGTGACTGACGCATCGGGCCGAATTTTGAGTGGTCAAACGGTGACAGCGTTTTGGCACTCCATTCGCCACTCAGAGCCACTAGCGGTGGGGCTGAACTGTGCGCTAGGCGCGGCGCTGATGCGCCCGTACATTCAAGAATTGGCCAAAGTGGCGGGCGATACCTTTATCAGTTGCTATCCCAACGCAGGCCTGCCCAATCCGATGGCAGAGACGGGTTTTGACGAAACGCCAGAGGTCACAAGCCGTTTATTGCACGAATTTGGGGCAGAGGGCTTGGTCAACATTGTGGGCGGCTGCTGCGGCACGACACCTGAGCACATTGGCGCGATTGGTCATGCCGTGTTTAAATTACCACCGAGAGCGCTTAATTTTTAAGCAGTTATCGTGCTAAGGGCTTGATTTTTTTAGCATTTAGCCTCACACTAGAGGTTTGGCTGGAGGTTAGACCCTATGTTTCCAAAAAGTTTAATGCGCTTTTTAGTTGCGCTCGTACTTGTTACGAGCGCGGCTGCCGCATTAGCTTTTTCAAACAACATTGGATTATCTGAGCTTCCCGAACCAGCCCGAAGCACCTATGCACTGATTCAGCAAGGTGGTCCCTTCCCCTACGAAAAAGATGGCGTCGTATTTGGCAATTACGAGCGCCAACTGCCGCAACAAAAACGTGGCTACTACCGCGAATACACGGTCAAAACTTCTGCCAGCAAGAACCGTGGCGCTATTCGTATTGTGTGTGGTGGCATCAAAAATAAAGTCTTTGATGCTTGCTATTACACCGACGATCACTATGCGTCTTTTAAAAGAATCATGCCCTAATAACAAAAATAAGCACCATGAACACTATGACTACCCCAGACATCATTAAAGATCAGCCCCTTAAGCGTGTCAAAGCCAACATTGTGCAATCGATTCGCGCCCATGGCGTCCCAGAATTGCAAAGTGCTGCTACGCAGCTAGGGCATCATTTTTTATATGCCAATTTAGGCGCAGCGCAAACTAAACAAGATGTATTGGATGGTATTGCGCTGCAATTTACACTTCCCGCACATTTCGGCAAAAATTTTGACGCCCTGTATGACTGCCTAACTGATCCGCTTTACAAAGCAGGTCAACAAGCTGGCTTTATTTTGGTGCTCGAGCACATTCCAGTTACCTCTAAGTTTGACAAAGAAACACGCGAGCAGCTGATCGATATCTTCCGCGACGCAGCCGACTACTGGCATGATCGCAAAATTCCATTCCGCTGCTTTTACTCTTTCTCTGTCGCACGCACTGCTGGCGAAGCCGGAACAGGCAAAGACGGACAGGAGCTAGAAGGTTTTGATGAGCCTATGCCAACCGACAAATTGGTGGACGTCTCGCCGCTTGCCTTGCGCATGAGCAGCCCCTTTAACGCAGGTTATTGGCTTGCAGCTAGCTGAGCTTTTTGTGCGAGTTGTATGTACTCGCTAACCGGCACTTCTTCGGCACGGCGCTGAACATCAAAACTGCCAGCAAAGTTTTTCCCCTCTAGCCATTGGCCTAGCGTGTGGCGCAAAAGCTTGCGTCTTTGGCTAAAAGCCACTTTCACAATTTCACTGAGTCTCGCAACCTCTAGCGCAGCAGGCACTGGGCGAGGCAGCATTCGCACGATAGCGCTCATCACTCGCGGCGGTGGATCAAAACACGCTGGCGGCACATGGAATAAGGACTGCATCTCATAGCGCCATTGCAGCATGACACTCAAACGTCCATAGTCAGAAGTACTGGGTTTAGCTACCATGCGGTCAATAACTTCTTTTTGCAGCATGAAGTGTTGATCTTTGACGAGATGCGCAACATCTAACAAATGAAACAAGATGGGACTAGAAATGTTATAGGGTAAATTGCCCACAACCCGCATCCGTCCTGCCTCGCTGCTGGCAGCAATCGTTTGAAAATCGACTTTGAGCACGTCTGCTTCAATCACAGCAATTTTGTTATTTTGTCTCAGTCGCACCGCCAAATCACGATCCAACTCAATCACCGTCAGATGTGAAAGCTCTGCCAACAACGGAATTGTCATAGCACCAAGGCCTGGGCCAATCTCAACCATGAAGTCGTCCTGCGCGGGAGCTATAGCCGCCACAATGTCAGCAATCATGCCGTTGTCGGACAGAAAGTGCTGTCCGAAACGCTTACGCGGGATGTGCATTTTCATCGCGCCCGGCTCATTGCGCTGCGTTTTTATATTCGACAAAGGCGCGGCCACGAATGTCAGCAATCCAAAGCACATACGCCTCGGCGGCTTTCTTTTCTCGCAGCTGATTACGAATCATCTCTCGCTGCTCCCGCACACTCACAGCGACCTCTTTGCGGTCCACCACTTCAAGCAAGTGCACACCAAAGCGGGAAGTGAACGGCTCTGACAATTTTCCAGTTGGCAAGGCGTTCATGACCCGCTCAAACTCAGGAACAAAGAGCCCAGGGGTTGTCCAGCCAAGATCTCCGCCCTGCGCAGCAGAGCCATCTACAGAGTGCTCACGCGCCACAACAGCAAAGCTTGTTCTACCCGATTCAATTTGTGCTTTATAAGTTCGTAATTCAGCTTTAGCTTGCTCTTCATTTAACTTATCCGTCAATGGCAGCAAAATGTGGCGCACTCTTGACTGCACAACGCTGGCTGTGCTGCTAGCTTGACGCTCTAATAATTTAAGAATATGAAAACCTGCATCGCTACGCACAATGGCGCTGATGTTGCCCACCCTTAAGCTTTTAGTGGCGTCTACAAAAAGCGATGGGTAGCGATCTGCCGAGCGCAGCCCCATAACGCCGCCCTTCGCCTTATCCGCCGCATCGGATGTTTGCTGCGCTAGCTTCAAAAAGTCTGCGCCAGCCGCGCTAGCTTCCTTCGCAATTTGTGTCGCTTTTTGTTGCGCTTTAGCCAGCTCATCGGCTGTTGGGTTATCTGGTAACGCAACTAAAATTTGTGCCAAATTAATATCTTGGCCACCTTTGCTAGTCATGCTTTGCTGCTGCAATACCTGATCAATCTCAATGTCTGTGACAAGCACCCGAGCATCAACCTCGCGCTCACGCAGTTGTACGCGCGTTAACTCGCCTCGAATCTCTTCACGGTAACCAATCCAATTCCCACCTTCAGCTTCATACTTTGCACGCATCTGCACAAGATTCGGCAATTGATTTTGGCGCGCAATATTCAATAACGCATCATCTAACTGGACATCACCGACTCGCACACCATATTCTTTAGCTACTTGCTGCATCGCACGCTCTTCAATCAGCTGCTCCAACACACGCTTAAACGGGTCTGCTTCAACTGGCGCGCTAATCCCTTGCGCAGCCCACTGTGCCAACAAACGTCTTTGGCGAACCAGCACCTCATTACGCGTAATGGGCTCCGAATTTACTAACGCAACAATGTAGTCAACCTCACGAATCACATTGGTAGGAATCAATGGCGTAGTGGCTAGGTTAATCGCCGTGCTAGGGGCAGGAGCAGTAGTAACAACTGGCTCTGATTTAGGTGCAGTCGTCGTTTTTGAAGGAGTTGGTGTGCGCTTTTTTATGCTGATCTGCGCAAACGTGCTAGAGCCAACCAACCAAAGGCAAAGCGAAAAAAAGACGACAAGTGATTTGAAATTAGTCATATTGGCTGTAGCGACTCGGCGAAGTAATCTGCTCACGCAAATTTTGATAGCGCGGGATATTACTGCGCAAACTGGCAAGGGGACTTGTGCCTAAGCGTGAGAAGCCCGTGAATTCGATTTGGAACATGATACGTTGATTTGAGGTGGCTGCATCCAGCTGCATTTTTTCTAAAACAATACGTCCAATCCAGCAATCGGCATCATATTCAAAACCAGCAATCGCATTCACAAGACGTTTATCAAAAACACTGTAGTTAAGACGCGTCACGCTATACCAACGATTGGCCCCCAGCCCCCTGCCCATGCTATCGCCGCCCACGTTGTCGTCTTCGCGGCGAAACAAATCACCAAGCGGCCACTGCCAACTCACATCGACTTGCTCGCTCACACCTTGCTGCATCCGATACGCCGCATAGAAAGAGCGATAGTTGCTAGGCGTATAGCGTGTGCTGAGCGTCGCTCGCTCTGATGTACCAGAATTAGCACCCACTTGAACGGTCCCGTCAACCGACCAAGCAGGATAAAGCCGTACGCTTGTGTTCACCAAATAATCACTCAGCCTTGTCGTCGGCGCTGTCGTGTTGGGCAAAGTTACCTGCTGGTCAATATAACTAAAGCGCTGGGCAACACCTGCGCTAAAGGCTTGAGCCCCCGTATTGGGATTTAAAAATTTACTATTCAAGCCCAATGTCAACATGTTCATGTCTGAAATGCGGTCATTACCGACAAAACTGTTTTCGCTATAGATGGTTGCCAAACTGAAGTCTTTTACGCCGCTATCGTAGTTAGGCAAGCCCGACTGATTGCGGTATGGCGTACGAACATAAAACGCTCTGGGTTCAAGCGTCTGCGTAAAGCCACGACCAAAAAGTGCCATTTCTCGCTCAAAAAACAAACCACCATCCAAGCTAAAGGTTGGTACGGTACGCTGGCTAGAGGTATCGACGCCAACAGCGGCGTTATCCGTGTAGTAAGTCGTTGCGTGCATTTGCAGCTTTGGCGTGATGTAGCCCCACGGCTGTATCCAAGGCCGAGCCACTTGCGCCAGTCCATAAGCCCGCGTTCCGTTGGGCTGCGACGTCAAATCAGGTCTTGAGCGAAACTCCGTCATATCGCCCTCTAGCTGAAAATTCAATCCGCTAGGCGCATTGAAGCTACGCCGAGTAAATAATTGACTGCGATCAAAAGGCGGGGCGATCGTACTTGTTTTATCTTGCAGCGTTTGCCAGCGCTGAATGCGTACCTGCGTCGCCCATCCACTTAAATTGGCGGTCGTGTTCAACTCGTTGTTCAGTAGTCGCTGCGTTAGCGATGACGTAGAGTTAGGGAGATCGCGCCAATACTGATCGTCACCTACGCGGTTGAGCTTCAAAGTCATCAATACATCGCTAGAGCCTTGAAGGGGCGCCCGAATCAAATTGCGCTGATCAACCGCATAAGCCCAGCGATTACTGCCAACCAGCTTATCGTTTGGCAAATAGTCTGCGCGCAGCGTGCCCGTACTATTGGGCTCTAAATATCGGAACTCACCGCCATAGTTGATGCCCCGCCTACCAATCGTGCTTGGATAAAACGTCGCGTCACGGTTCGGGGCAATATTCCAGTAAACCGGCTGCGTTACGATAAATCCACTTTGACTATCGCTAACGAAAGAGGGGGAGAGAAGACCAGATTTTCGAGCGCCACTCATAGGAAAACTGACGCTTGGCACCGCCAAAATCGGGACGTCCTTAAAGCTTAGCGTGGTGCCAGACGCGATCGCAATGTCTTCTTCCATATTGAAGTCGATTTGATCTGCGTTCAAAATCCAATCTGGCTTCCAAGGCTTGCCATCTATAGCATCTGGACGTTTGCACGTGCTATAACTCGCAAATTTAGCGATCGCTGAGCGCTGGTTCACAAATTCCAACTGCTTTGCGCTACCCTGCCCACCTGTTTTATAAAATTTATAGCTAGGTTGACTAAAGAATCCAGAAAAATCACTTAAGCCAAGCTCAAGATAGGGGCCCCAAAAACGATTGCCACCTTGGTTAACCAACACATCGCCCGATAGTTTGGCAACATCACTGACTTGGTTGTATTCAATTCGCTTGGCGCGAATCACTGTATCGGTTTTACGTATTTCAGCATTGCCATCAACCACCATATCAAGATCGGGGCGACTGGTCATGACATCGCCAAAAATAAATGTCGGCGTTTGTTTGCGTACACTTGGTGACATGCTGTCGCCCAATGCCGAGCTTGTTTTGAATTGTGCAAAAGTCACTTGCGCCAAGCTCATCAAAAGCGGTAAGAAATAATAGCGATGCCTAGCTAGTCGAAACATCTTTCAATTATCCATGCTACAGACCCCTACTCCTCCTGTAACAACGTCTTCTTCAATTATTTGGACAGACACCATCAGGCAATCGCAGTTCAATACATGGCTTGCCCGAGTCGCACCTGCGCAGCATTTGCAAATAGCCACCTTGCGTCCTGCATCGGCTGACGCCAGCTTTAGACGCTATTTCAGAATTGATTCGGCCGCCAAAAGCTTCATCATCATGGATGCGCCACCAGACAAGGAAGACAGCGCCCCTTTTGTTCGCATTGCAGGCTTGCTCAGTTCGGCAGGCTTATTGGTGCCGCAAATTCTTGACTGGCAGGCTGAACAAGGCTTTATGCTACTTAGCGACCTTGGCGCAAAAACCATGCTCGATGTTTTAGACAAGCAAGCGGGCTATGAGCACACGAGCAGCACCGTCAGCAGCAACTTGCCGCTGTATGACCAAGCACTAGATGCACTGGTGGCATGGCAACTAACATCCAAACTGGGTGTGCTGCCGCCTTACGACGAAGCGCTCTTGCGGCGGGAGCTGCAACTCTTCCCCGATTGGTACATTGCTAAACATTGCGGCATCATCCTAGACGCACGCCAGCAGGCCATACTGGATAAGGCTTTCGACATTATTGTGGCAAACAACCTCGCTAGCCCTAGCGTCTTTGTCCACCGCGACTATATGCCGCGCAACTTAATGGCGCCGTATCCCGAGCTACTAAAAAACGCAGCGCCAGCGCAAAAGCTCGGCGTGTTGGATTTTCAAGATGCGGTTTACGGGCCGATCACCTACGACATTGCCAGCCTGATGCGTGACGCCTTTTTAAGCTGGGAAGAAGACTTTGTGCTGGACGTCACCATTCGCTATTGGCAAAAAGCCAAAGCGGCTGGTCTGCCCTTGCTAGACGAGTGGTTAGATGATTTCGGTGCGTTTTATAAAGCAGTTGAGTGGATGGGGCTGCAAAGACACCTCAAAATTTTGGGGATTTTTGCAAGGCTGACCTTGCGCGATGGCAAACCCAAATACTTAGCCGATACGCCGCGATTTATCGCCTATGTGCGAAATACCTGCAACCGCTATACCCCGCTCAAACCCTTGCTACGCTTGGTGGACGAGATTGAAGCCGCGCATCAAAGCTAATCTGCCATGCCACGCTTTTATTGCCCAACACCCCTGTCTAGCGGCCTGCAACTCGACCTACCTAGCGGCGCCGCGCGGCACGTGCAAGTGCTGCGGATGCAGCCGCAAATGACCATCACGCTGTTTGATGGACACGGCGGCGAATACGAAGCGACGATTGAACGCATGGGCAAGTCCAGCGTCACCGTGCAAGTGACCGCGCATCACCCCATCGAGCGTGAGGCTCCACTGGCTGTGCATTTGGCATTGGGCGTACCTGCCAACGAGCGTATGGATTGGCTGGTAGAAAAAGCTACCGAGCTCGGCGTTGCCAGCGTCCA
>CANBRV010000068.1 GCA_947372005.1 Comamonadaceae bacterium
GATGGTCATACGCTTTTAGTTGCCACCACCACAGGCCAAGCGATTGCGCCACATTTGCTCAAACTCAGCTATGACGCCTTGAGGGACATCGCTCCGATTGGCATGGTGATGGCTGTGCCCAATGTGCTAGTCGTGGGATCTTCTGTTCAAGCCAAAAATGTGGCCGAGCTTATTGCTGATATTCGGGCCAAACCAAACACCTACCAGTACGCCAGCTCAGGCATTGGTAGCACCCAGCACATTGCAGGCGAAGCCTTTGCTGCGCGTACGGGTCTCAAGCTCTTGCACGTGCCATACCGTGGCTCCAGCCAAGCGCACATAGACCTCATTGGTGGCGCGGTGCAAATGATGTTCGACACCACCTCGTCTGCTATGCCGCAAATCAATGGCGGCAAACTGCGCCCACTCGCAGTCACCAGCGGACAGCGCGCCAGCGTCCTGCCAAACACCCCCACGCTGATGGAAACTGGCATTAAAGACTTGGACATGACTACGTGGTATGGCCTCTTTGTAACGGGCGGCACGGATAGCGCCACGACCAAAATTTTGATGGACGAACTCAAACGCATCTTGGCACTGCCCGATGTGCAAAAACGCATAGCGGATTTAGGCGGCATGCAAATTCCGCTGTATGGCGACGACTTCAAAGCCTTTAATGCACGTGAATTTGCTACTTATCGCACATTGATTAAAGATGCAAACATCACTGCGCAATAAGTTTTCAACAGCATGAATCGCCGCGAACTCATTCGCATTGCTGTCCTGTCGTCAGGCCTGCAGGCCTTATCGGGCGTCACTTACAGTCAAGTTACCTTTCGTGAAAATCCCTTCAAACTTGGCGTTGCCAGCGGTGCACCCACACCTGATGGCATGGTGCTTTGGACGAAACTTATCTCCGATAGCGTGTTTGGATTTGGTGACAACCCCATTGACGTGACATGGCAAGTCGCCCATGACGAAAAATTTGAACGTGTCGCCCTACAAGGGACAGCCACTGCGCTTCCCCAGCTAGGCCACGCTGTACATGCCGAACTACGTGGCCTAAAGGCAGATCGCTGGTATTTTTATCGTTTCACGGTGGGTTCAGGTGCAAGCGCACAAATGAGCGATGTGGGACGCACACGCACAGCGCCTGCTCTAGGTTTGAAAGTAGACAAGTTGCGCTTCGCCTTTGCATCGTGCCAGCGCTGGGAACACGGCTACTACACGGCGTATCGGCAAATGGTGCTTGATAACCCCGACCTTGTTGTGTTTTTGGGTGACTACATCTACGAATACGCCAGTCCCAAAATCTTGCCCTCCAGTTTTGTGCGTGATCACAACTTGCGCAAGGCAGTTACTTTGGCAGATTACCGCGACCGCTACGCGCTACACAAAAGCGATCCACTCTTGCAAGCCGCTCACCGTGCTTGCCCATGGCTCGTGACGTGGGATGACCACGAAGTGCAAAACGATTACGCCAACGATCAAAGCGAAGGACTCACTCCGCAAGCTGATTTTTTAATTCAGCGTGCAGCTGCCTATCAGGCGTTCTACGAGCACATGCCCTTACCCGCAAGCGCCTTGGTGCGTGGCCTCGCAGGGCTTGGACAAAACGACGGTGTGCGTGTCCATCAGCGCGTCGCATGGGGAGCACTTGCCAACTTTCATCTGCTTGACTGCCGTCAATTCCGTGACTACCAAGTCTGCCCAAAACCGAGCCGTGGTGGTTCAACCATGGTATTGACATCCCAATGCGAAGAATTACAAAATCGTAGCCGCACGATGCTCGGCAAGCCACAAGAAGCATGGCTTGCCGAAGGTCTTGCCTTGGATGCCAAACAGAACGTGGCTGGGCGACCATGGAGCGTGATGGCACAAAGTACCCTACTGGCTCAAGTGAACGAACCAGCTGGCAAAGAGCCGCGTATTTGGACGGATGGCTGGGCCGGTTATCCATTTGCTCGCAAGCGACTACTTGAATCAATGCAAGCGCAACCGAGCTTGCATCCTGTCATTTTGAGCGGCGATGTGCACCTGAACGTCGTCGCCAACGTCGAGAACACCGCCACCGAGTTTTGCGGAACAAGCTTGACGTCGCACACAGGCTGGCATCCTGAGCGCGAACCTTCGTTCTATAAAGACAACCCCAGTGTTCAATACTTCAACAGCGAGAAGCGTGGCTACGCGCTAGCGGAAGTCACCCCTCAACTTTGGACAACAACACTAATGGGCGTAGAAGATGTAAGAAGCGAGAGCAGCGTCACAACGCCTATCGCCAAATTTGCGGTTGAGCGTGGCAATAAAACACCACAACCTATCACTATTTAACGATACAGAAAACACATGGCAAAGTTCTGCGCATTTATTTTTTTACTTGGCTTCTTCTTTTTAGCTAGTCATGCTCCAGCTTTGGCGCAAACTGAGGATGAACAGATTGCTCAAGATTTTAAAAAAATAAGCCCTGAAGACGAAGTAAAACTGCGTGCCATCATTGCGACCCCAATCGACAAAGACGGTTTCAAAGCGCAATTGGAGAAACAGGTACAAGAAAAAATATTTGCCACAATTAAACTAGGCGAGTGGCCTCTGACCTACGCCGCACATAAGGAAGCGGTTGAACTGTTTCCAGATAGCCCTAGGTATCGCAATGACTTGTCTTGGCGTTTACACAGCCGAGGAGAGTTTGCCGAGGCCAACGCTTGGCGCGAGGAGTCGATTAAAGCGGCAAAGAACGATATTGATCGCGCGTTTTATCATTCCAATGCAGCGACGCAAATGTATGAGCAAAACCGAGATGCCTTAGCACGCGAGCATATTCAGAAAGCCGAAAGCTTTCTGAAAACTCCCCCGCGTCAAGCATGGCAGCAGCTCACGTCGATCCGAACACTCAGTAACCTTAATCGAATTAAATCCCAGCTATTTACTCGCGAAGGAAAATTGTCAGATGCCTTGCTGGCAGCCGATGAAGCTGAAATACATGGGCGCAAAGCGGCACAACTGGCAACAGTTACCCGCTCCCAAGCAGATGAAGTCTATGCTTACAGAACTTTTATTGGTTCACTCAATAACAAATTTAATGTGCTACTGGATCTACGCCGCCCTCAAGATGCTGAGCAAATTCTGGCAGAGCAATTTCGCTTTTTAAACGAAAAACATCTTACGCAAACCGATATCGTGTCAGCGCTCAAAAGTGCCGCACGATTCCGATTCCATCAACGTGAATTTGCTGCGCAAGAGCGTCTTGAGAAGCAAGCCTTGGCGCAAAACACTCAACTCAAATACGATGAATCTGATCCACGCATGACGGCTCATCACAGGCAGCTGGCACTCGCCTATATCGGACTACACCGCTACAAGGATGCGCTTGCGCAATTTGATCGGCTAGATGCCGTTGTTGCAAACGATCCTATCGCCAAAGTGCGCACAGTTTTTGCACTAGAGCGCGCTGTGGTTTATCTCTATAACAACAAAGCCGCGCAAGCTTTACCGCTATTGGCATCACAAGCAGCCAACTTGGCAAGGCAATATGGGGCTGGCCCTATGGGAAAGCAGCATTTTTTCACAGCACAAGCATCAGGGTTACAAGGCGTAGCGTTGTGGCGTATGGGCACAGACGCATCTAAAGCACAAGCCTACCCACTCTTACAAGCCGCCGTACAAAGCATGATGGCCTCTGAAAATGTGGATTACCTAGAAAACATTGGCATCCGTAAAGAGCTTCGCGAAATGATTTTTGGAACCTACATCGAAGCTGCGGCGCAGACTAGCCAAGCAGATGCACTAGCTGCACTTGGAATTGCGGACTGGATGCGAGGCGGCTCGGTACAAGAAGCTCTGGGCGATGCAGCCGTACGCGCAGCAGCTTCTAACCAAGCACTGTCAGATTTAGTTCGGCAAGACCAAGATGCACGCAACGAAATTAAAGGTCTACGCAATTATTTATCAGGCGAAGCGGGCGGCGCATCATCGCCATTACCTACCGTTGCCGCTCAAATGCGTGAGCGCATCACCTTACTAGAAAAAACCCGAGCTGGAGTGCAAACCAAAATTAAAGCTGCATTTCCAGACTACGAGCGCTTAGTTCGTCCGCATCCTCCTTCAACAACCGATATTCAAGCCAAGCTGCAGAACGATGAAGCCTTAGTTGTTTTGCAGCCCACAACCGACGCCACCTATGTATGGGTCATTGGCAAAAACGGTGCAAGTATGTTTAACCGCGCAGCTGTGACCAACGCACAGCTCACAGCGCTGATTAAACGCCTGCGAGCCACCTTAGATGTTGCTGGCATTGAACCTCATCGCCGCCCAGCGTTTGAGCACGCAGCCGCACAGGAACTCTATGCCAAGCTGCTTAACCCCGTCCAACAAGGGTTGGCAGGAAAAGCTAGCTTGATTGTGGCAGCAGGCGGTGTACTGGGGCAAATTCCATTTGGCGTTTTAGAGACATCCAGCGCACCAAAAACTATTGCTATGAAGGATGCACCATGGCTCATAAAACAATCGGCAATTACGCATGTGCCAAGCGTAGCGGCGTGGCTATCTATGCGGACAGTCCAGCACAAATCTGCTCCCGAACCTATGCTGGCTTGGGGTGATCCACTCTTTAATTTGGCACTGGCAAACACGGTCAAGCCAGTTTCTGGTGACACGCGTAAAGTGTCACTTACTCGCGCGTCATCGTCTACCGAAGTTGAAGCCACGAGCAACTCCATTAAATATGCAGACATTCCTTCGCTACCTGAAACACGCGATGAACTATTAGCCATTGCTAAAACACTAGGCGCAAACGTAAACAAAGATTTAATTTTTGGTAATGCAGCAACCCGTGATAGTGTGCTCATCGAAAACAAAAATGGTAATTTATATAAACAGCGTGTGGTCGCATTTGCAACCCATGGGCTAATGGCTGGCGATTTACCAAACCTTATGCAGCCCGCGCTGGCTATGGCTGGCACAAAAGACGATGCCACCAACATTCTAGCTCCGTTACTCACATTAGAAGACGTATTGACCCTCAAGCTGAATGCTGATTGGGTTATCCTAAGCGCATGCAATACGGCAGCCGCCGATGGCAAAGCAGAAGAAGCTTTGTCGGGATTAGCGAGGGGATTCTTCTATGCAGGCAGCCGCAGCATGCTAGTCACGCACTGGGCGGTAGACAGCGAAAGCGCTGTGATTTTGACCACGCAAACCTTTCACAACAACCAAACCAGAACGACCGAAGCCAAAGCTGAAAGTCTACGCAAAGCCATGCTAACCGTGATGAATACACCAAATATGGAGCATCCAACTTACTGGGCTCCTTATGCACTGGTAGGGGACGGGGCTAGGTAGTGTGAGCTAGGTACACTTGCCATCCTCATGTCCATCCCCCAAACCTTCATCCAAGAGTTACTGAACCGCGCCGACGTGGTCGACGTGGTGGGGCGGCATGTCACGCTTAAAAAAGGCGGCGTGAACTACATGGGGCTTTGCCCGTTTCATGGCGAAAAATCGCCCTCGTTTTCGGTCAGTCCGACCAAACAATTTTTTCACTGCTTTGGCTGTGGCAAAAGCGGCAATGCCATCGGCTTTTTGATGGAGCACACGGGCGCAACCTTTGTCGAAGCGGTGCATGACCTTGCAGGGCAGTTTGGCCTTGTAGTCCCTGAAGAGCAAGCCAGCCCACAAGACCGTGCCCGTGCCGCTGCCGCCAAGGCAAAACAAGTCACGCTATCGGATGTGCTGGAACGCGCCGCCAAGGCTTACCAGATGGAGCTTCGCGGCTCTGAGCGGGCTAAAAACTACTTTAAAGGTCGCGGACTATCAGGCGAAATTGCTAAAGCGTTTGGTCTGGGCTATTCACCTGAAGGCTGGCGCACGCTGGCTAGCGTCTTCGCAGATTACACCGATCCTCTGCTTGTCGAGTCTGGGTTGGTCATCGAGAACCCAGACGAGCAGTCAGGCGAAGTTAAAAAATACGACCGCTTCCGTGATCGCGTGATGTTCCCGATTAGGAACACGAAAGGCGAATGCATTGGCTTTGGTGGGCGCGTGCTAGACAACAGTTTGCCCAAATATTTAAATTCGCCCGAAACGCCTGTGTTTAGCAAAGGGCGTGAACTCTACGGCTTGTTTGAAGGGAGAACTGCCATTCGTGACAAGGGTTACTGTCTGGTGACCGAGGGCTATATGGACGTGGTGGCGCTTGCGCAATGGGGCTTTGGCAACGCCGTCGCCACACTAGGCACCGCCTGCACAGCCGACCACGTGCAAAAGCTGTTTCGCGCCACTGATAGTGTCATTTTTAGTTTTGATGGCGACAAAGCAGGGGTTCGCGCCGCGCACAAAGCCTTGGCGGCGGCAGTGCCTTACGCCACGGATACGCGCTCGGTCAAGTTTTTGTTTTTGCCTGAAGAGCATGACCCTGACAGCTTTATCCGCGAACACGGCGCAGAAGCTTTTGAAAAATATGTACTCAATGCCAAGCCGCTGTCACGTTTTTTGATTGAGGTGGCATCCGAGAGCTGCGACCTCGCCTCGGCTGAAGGCCGTGCCAAGATGAGCACGCAGGCCATGCCGCTGTGGATGCCCTTGCCAGACGGAGCGCTCAAGCGGCAGTTGCTATCGGACATTGCTGCTGGCGTGCAAATTGGTAATCACGAGCTCATTGAGTTATGGAAGGCCAAAGCCGAGCACGCACCTGACCGCAGCCGCGAACGCAGCGCCACGTCCAGCAATGGAGCGGCACGACCACCCTTTCAAAAGTTCGAAGGCCAAAAATTTGAATCGAAATTTGCCGCTGCTCAGCGTAAGCGCGAAGCGGGCATGATGCCGCGCTTTGGCGCAGGCAGCGCCCCTCGCACCATGCCCGTCAGCCGCGCCGATCAAGCACTGCGGATGCTGCTGACTGATAACGCCGCGTGGGGCAGCTTATCAAGCGAAGAGCACCATTTGCTCTGCGATTTGCCTGCACCGCACGGCGAGGTGTTTACGTGGCTAGATCACCAATTTATGGAGTACGGTGCGCAAAACTGGGCGGCTCTTGCGCAGGCACTGCAAGGCACCTCTTTTGAGGCTTTTGCGCAAAAACAAATGAGCGCCAACACCGACACGGGTGGCGAATTTAGCGCACAAGAGCTGCGTACGATCCTCAATTCTGAGCTGGCTGAGCGGCTCAAAATTGAAGAGCAAGAAATTTTGCAATTATTTGTGCAAAGCCCCGAGAATACTAGCCTACGAGCACGTTACGAAGCACTAAAAACCAAGCGCTTACTACTTCAGAAAGTGCCCCCCTTGGTATAATCCACTTTTTCCCCCAAAAAAGTGCCCCATGCCAGCTAAAAAATCACCTCCCGTAGTCGAAGTCAAAAAGACTGTCAAAACAACAACCAAACCAGCAAAAGCAGAAAAACCAGCTAAGCCTGCCAAAGTACCCAAAGGCGGTAAAAAAGGCAAGGCTGCTGCTGGCGACGACTTACTACTCGACATTGAAGACGAACTAGAAGGTGAGCCGATTGTTGCGACGCCTGGTGAAACCTTAGAGAAGGTCAAGCCGCTTCGTATGAAGCTCTCCAAGGCGAAAGAACGCGCCTTGATGAAAGAATTTGGACTCGACGACACCGTGCTATCGGAAGAAGATCTTGCCAAGCGCCGCTCACGCCTCAAATCTCTGATTAAGCTTGGCAAGACACGTGGCTACCTCACGCACCCTGAAATCAAAGACCATCTGCCCGACAAACTGGTTGATGCTGAAACCCTAGAAGTGGTGTTCTCGCTGCTCAACGACATGAGCGTGGCCGTCTATGAAACCACGCCCGATGCAGAGACACTGTTTGCCGACAACATCACCAGCGCGTCTGCTAGCGAAGAAGAAGCTGAAGAAGAAGCTGAAGCCGCTGTGACGACTGTAGATAGCGAGTTTGGCCGCACAACAGACCCTGTGCGCATGTATATGCGTGAAATGGGCACAGTTGAGCTCTTGACCCGCGAAGGCGAGATCGAAATCGCCAAACGTATTGAAGGCGGTCTTAACCGCATGATGGAAGCCATCTGCACCTGCCCTGCCACCATTGCCGAAGTGTTTTTAATGGCAGAGGAAATTCGCAGCGGCAAAGTAGTGGTCTCCACTATCGTGGACGGTTTTGTCAATCCAAACGAAGCCGACGATTACGTTGCTGAAGAAGACTTTGACGACTACGATGCAGCCGACGATGACGATGGCAAGGGCGGCTCCAAGGCGATGACCCGCAAGCTGGAAGAGTTAAAGAAAGAAGCTCTTTCTCGCATCGACAACATCAGCAAGTTATTTGAAAAAGTGCACAAAGCCTTTGACAAAGACGGCTACGGATCACCTGCTTACATCAAAGCACAAAAGGCGATGCAAGACGAAGTCATGCTGATTCGCTTTACGGCAAAAACGATTGAAAAGCTGTGCCAAAAAATGCGTGGTTACGTTGAAGACGTGCGCAAAAAAGAACGCGAGCTACGCCGCATTGTGGTGGACAAATGCCGCATGCCACAAGAGACATTTATTAAAGACTTTCCGCCTAACTTGCTCAACCTGAAATGGGTTGAAAAACAAGCAAAAGCTGGCAAACCTTGGTCCGAGACGATTGCACGGTTTATCCCGCCGATTCAAGATCAACAGCAGAAACTGATTGACCTGCAAGCCCAGCTGGTTGTGCCTTTAGATGTTTTGAAAGACATCAACAAAGCCATGAACGACGGCGAGCGTAGCTCCCGCGCAGCCAAAAAAGAAATGATCGAAGCCAACTTGCGCTTGGTTATTTCGATTGCCAAAAAATACACTAACCGCGGTTTGCAATTCTTAGATTTGATCCAAGAAGGCAACATTGGTTTAATGAAAGCTGTGGAAAAATTTGAATACCGCCGTGGTTACAAGTTTTCCACCTACGCCACATGGTGGATTCGCCAGGCGATTACGCGCTCGATTGCCGATCAAGCCCGCACGATTCGTATCCCCGTGCACATGATCGAGACCATCAACAAGATGAACCGCTATTCGCGTCAACATCTGCAAGAGCACGGCTTTGAGCCAAACGCTTCGATGTTGGCCGAGAAGATGGAAATTCCTGAAGACAAGATCCGCAAGATCATGAAAATCGCCAAGGAACCCATTTCGATGGAAACCCCGATTGGTGACGATGATGATTCGCACCTCGGCGATTTCATTGAAGATTCGGTCAACACCGCGCCAATGGATGCGGCGGTGCAAGCAGGTCTGCGCGACATCGTCAAAGACGTGCTGGACAGCCTGACACCGCGCGAAGCCAAAGTCATGCGTATGCGCTTTGGTATCGAGATGACCAGCGACCACACGCTAGAAGAAGTCGGCAAACAATTTGACGTGACGCGCGAGCGTGTACGCCAAATCGAAGCCAAGGCGCTGCGTAAGATGAAGCACCCTTCGCGATCCGATAAATTGCGTAGCTTTATTGATACGATTTAAAAATCATGGTTTAACTCTTAACTCCCGCTTTATGCGGGAGTTTTTGATTCTGTGCGACCCGCTGGTTTCTCTTGTTCCAAAATCTCTAGCATGGTTTGCACCAGGGGATTTTTTTTCTGCGATTTTGTAATTACCATCACTCTTGTTGTTTCCGTCAATTCAGCGATAGGCACAAAAGCTAAATCTTGAGGACCGCGCTCAGCCACGGAAGCTCCCATGATGGTGTAGCCCATACCTGCTGCAACTAGACCTAATGCCGTGTGAATTTCATCCATCGCTGCATTACTTATTTGCGGCTCAATTCCATGCAGTCTGACAAGACTTAGCAAATGCGCAGCAAAAGAACTAGCAGGGTTTTTAGGGTAAAGAATCAAGGGCAGACCAGCTAAGTTTGCAAGTTTGAGTGTTGCCCTCTTCGCCAATGGATGATCGGCAGCAATAGCTGCAACAAAAGGGTCTTCAAACAGCATGTGATGCTGTAAGCCACTTGGCACGGGCACCATGCTCGTGTGCCTTGAAAGCCCTATGTGTATTCGTCCCGACCGCAATTGATCGGGCTGAAAGTCAGACAATAATTCGACCAGTTCTATTTTGAC
>CANBRV010000069.1 GCA_947372005.1 Comamonadaceae bacterium
CTTCGCGCCTGCGGCTTGAATTGGGAGGAGGGCGAAGGGACGCCAATGGCGCCACAAACCTTGGCAGGAAAAACTTTTGTGCTGACGGGTACGCTCCCAACACTTGGGCGTGATGAGGCGAAAGAGATGATTGAAACAGCAGGTGGAAAAGTGACAGGCTCAGTCAGCAAAAAAACCGATTATGTTGTTGCGGGCACAGAGGCGGGAAGCAAGCTGGATAAGGCGCGTGAGCTGGGTGTAGCTGTTTTAAATGAAGATGATTTACGAAAGATTTTGCGTGAGTAACCTCTATTCCCCTCATCGCCTTAGCGTCGCCCCGATGATGGATTGGACGGATCGGCATTGCCGCTATTTCCATCGGCTCCTCACCAAGCAAACGCTGCTCTATACCGAGATGGTGACAACGGGAGCGCTCTTGCACGGCGATGTGGCGCGGCATTTGCGCTTTAACGACGAAGAGCATCCTGTGGCGTTGCAGCTGGGTGGCTCAGATCCTGCTGATTTGGCTGCGTCTGCGAAGCTGGCCGCGCTTTGGGGTTACAACGAGGTGAATTTGAATTGCGGCTGTCCATCGGAGCGTGTGCAAAAAGGCAGTTTTGGCGCATGCCTGATGGCGGAAGCGCCGCTGGTGGCGGATTGTGTGAAGGCGATGCAGGACGTAGTCAGTATTCCTGTGACGGTGAAACACCGCATTGGGATTGATAAATCGGAGTCGTATGAGTTTGTGCGAGACTTCGTGGGGGCCTTATACAACGTGGGCTGCAGGGTGTTTTTGGTTCATGCAAGATCAGCGTGGCTGAAGGGTTTGAGCCCAAAAGAAAACCGAGAAATTCCGCCGCTACGTTATGAATTTGTCTATCAGCTCAAGCGCGACTTTCCAGATTGCACGATTGTGCTCAATGGTGGTGTGAAAACGAATGACGAAATCGAAACTCATCTGGCGCATGTGGATGGCGTAATGCTGGGACGCGAGGCGTATCACAACCCGTGGATCATGAGTGAGTGGGATGAGCGTTTTTTAGGTGGCGAGGCAAACGTCATCACGCGGGATGAGGCTGAAGCGCAGATGCTGGCGTACATGCAGCGGGTGTGCCACAAAGAGCAGGGCAAGGATGGCTTGATGTATCCAAGCGCCTATTCAGTGGCGCGGCACATGCTGGGCTTGCGCCATGGACAGGCTGGCGCACGGGCTTGGAAGCAAAAGTGGAGTGATAAGCAGCAGTTTCGCCAAAACTATGGCGCACTATTTGCAAGCTAGTTGACGGAGGGCGTTGACCTAGTCGCTGGCTCCGCGCTTTGTTCGACACGCCTTGCTCCGTTGTAGCGCTTGTCCCAGTACTTGGTGTGCATGTCTTCAATGCGTACCTCGGCACCTGGCTTGGGCGAGTGAATAAATTTTCCATCGCCCACATAGATGCCGACATGGCTAAAAGCACGGCGCATGGTGTTGAAGAAAACTAAATCGCCAGGCTGAAGATCGGTGCTTTCAATTTTGGTGGTTTGTGCGGCTTGCTCGGCGGCACTACGCGGCAGTACTTTGCCTAGCGTTTGTGCGTAGAGTGCTTTGACAAAACCGCTGCAATCAAAACCCGTTTCAAATGAATTACCGCCGCGTTTGTAGGGGAGGCCCAAGAAACCCATGGCGCTGACAACAATTTCGCCCGCTGCTGAGGTCACATTACTGACTTGGCTCGCGGCCACATTGCCTGCTTGCTGGACTTTTTCAATCAAGCCACGAGCTAATAACAGTTTGTCTAAGTCATCAACCGCGTTGGCGTTTGCAGTTGCTCCTTTGGAGGCGACATCTGGCGCGGCTTGCACGAGGCTTCCCGCTGCAAGAAAAGCAGTGCAAAGGCTAGCGCGAAGGATGACGTGAAGTAAGAACATGAAGCGTTGAGTTTAACGTGTTTAGCGCTTAGTAAGGCGGGTCGCCACGTACATGCCGGCAATCAACGCTGCCATGAAGATGACGATATCTGTACCGCCTGCATAAAGCGATGCAAATGCAGGGCCTGGGCAGTAACCTGCCAATGCCCAGCCCACACCAAACAGCGCTGCACCGCCTATCAGCTTGATATCGATGTCCTTGCGGGTCGGAAGTTCAAATTTTTCAGCAAACCAAGGGCGCCGTCCATGGCGAGGGGTGATGGCAAATGCAAATAAGGTGACGAGCAAAGCGCCGCCCATGACAAATGCAAGCGTTGGATCCCATGTGCCAGGGAAGCCGCCTTCCAAAATGCCAGCAATATTGAGAAATCCAATGACTTTAGCGGGTTGTGTCATGCCTGAGAGTACTAAACCTAACGCAAACAAAAGTCCAGCGAGTAGCGCAACTAGATTTTTAGGGATCAATAGTTTTTTCATGGCGTGGATTTTTTAAATGAGGGGGTAACCAAGGCGTGCGGCAACGAACACGGTTAAAAAACCAGTCGCCATGAAGGTGCCTGTGGCAATCAAAGAGCGAGTAGAGCGTCTGCCAAGCCCGCATACCCCATGTCCACTGGTGCAGCCAGAACCTGTGACGGTGCCAAAGCCAACCAGCAAGCCGGCTAAGACGAGAAGCCATGTTGCTCGCGGCGCAGATATAGGAACCGACAGCAGGGAGGCAAACCACGCTCCGCCAAGCATAAGCCCAATAAGAAAAAACCATCTCCAAGCGCCATCGTGACTGCCTGCATGACGATGTTCAAATAAAGCAGTGCTAGCAATGCCGCTGATGCCAGCCACACGACCAAGACTAGCGAGTATCAACCAGCTGGCAAGCCCAATCAACATGCCACCGGCAAGGGCGGGAAGATAGTTCATCATGATGTCAGCGCGGGACGGGCAAACCACTCGCGCCCTTTGAGCATGGCGTTCCAGTAAATCCAAGGCAGGATGGAGGCTTTGAGAAACCAAGCTAAGCGAGTGGGGCGCTTGCCATTGTTGAGCCAGCTAGGGAAGGTCGGTGCGACTTTGCCACCATACAAAAACTCGGCTAACACGATACGCCCTTTTGATACCGTGAGTGGGCATGAGCCGTAGCCGTCGTAGGACGCGGTGCCTTTTGCTTTGCCCATCGCCGCCAGCACGTTATGCGCGACGACGGGTGCTTGTTTACGCGCGGCGGCGGCGGTCTTGGCATTGGTGGTGTTGCCCACATCGCCTGCGGCATAGATGTTGGCAAACTGTTTGTGTCGCATCGTGCTAGGGTCTACATCGACCCAGCCTGCGGCGTCTGCAAGAGGACTGGCTTTGATAAAGTCGGGCGCTGTTTGCGGCGGTACGACGTGAATCATGTCGAAGTGGGTGGTGATGGATTCTTTGGTGCCATCAGCTAAGGTTTTTGTAAAAGTCGCCTGTTTGGCGGCGCCATCAATTTTGGTTAGTGTGTGCCCAAATTGCAAATCAATGCCGTAACCGTTCACCGCTTCCATGAGCGCAGGCACATAGTCCGCCACGCCAAAGAGTACAGCGCCTGCGTTATAGAACTGAACCTGAATGTCTTTGAGCTTGCCAGCAGAGCGCCATGTGTCGCAAGATAAATACATAGCTTTTTGCGGTGCGCCTGCGCACTTGATGGGCATGGGTGGCTGAGTAAAGATGGCTTTGCCCGCACTTAGATTTTGCACAAGCTCCCATGTGTATGGCGCAAGGTCATAGCGGTAGTTAGATGTCACGCCATTTTTGCCTAATGTTTCCTCTAAGCCTTCAATGCCTGCCCAGTTGAGCTTGAGTCCTGGGCAGACTACGAGCTGTTGATAGCCTACTGCTTGCCCATTTTCTAGTACGACGCAGTTGTTGTGTGGTTCAAATGTGGCAACTTTTGCTGGGATCCACTTGACACCGCTAGGCAGCACTGCTGCCTCTGGCTTTACTGTTGATGGAGCATCAAAAACGCCTGCGCCAACCATGGTCCAGCCAGGTTGATAGTAGTGTTTGTCGGATGGTTCAATGATTGCAATATCTAAATCGCTTGATCTGGCGAGCAAACTAGATGCGATAGCAATGCCAGCGGAACCGCCGCCAACAATGACAATTGAGTGCTGTGATGTAGGGGTTGCCATGAGCGTCTCCAAGAGTTATCTAATAGTGAAAATAAAAGAAAATTGATAATATCAGCAAACACTTATAAATACCCTACTGACAAACCCTGCTCAGGATCAAAGTAGCTTTTGTAGCATCAAGGCTGCCGCAATGAATGCAAGACAAGCAAAGCCACGTGATAACGTCTTTTGAGAAATATGCTTGGCAATGTGCCGTCCTCCTAGCATGCCTAGTACAGTGCCTAAAGTGAAAGGTAGACCGATTGACCAATTTAGCGCGCCTTGACTAGCTGAGACAACCACGCCACCAGCTGACACAAGCGCAATAACGGCCAGTGAGGTTGCGACGACCGAGCGCATATCCAAGTTGGTATTGGCTTTGAGTGAGGGGACGATGATGAAGCCACCGCCCACGCCAATGAGTCCAGAGAGAAAACCGGCCAAGCCACCTGTGATGCCTAGTGCCTGCGCACAAGGTAATGTCCAAATAAATTTTCCAGTCGATGCGCTTTGTTCACAAGAAAAAACGGATGCAGATGGAGAGAGCGCTTCACTTAAATGAGGTGCAGGCACGGGACTACGCCACATGCGAATGGCAACCCAGATGAGCACGACAGCGAACAAGATCACTAACGGGGCGTTGGGTAATCGCCGAGCGAGACTAAAACCAACGGGCGACAGCAACAGCCCAACACTTGCCATCAAGGCTGCTGCCTTGTAGCGAACAATGCCTTCGCGAAGTCCCAAAATGGCAGCAATCATGGAGGCAACCGTCACTGCCAAGAGTCCAATAGGACCTGCTTGGCTCACGCTCAGGTTGAGTATCAAAGTCAAAAGTGGCACAGATAAAATGCCGCCCCCAGCACCGGTAGCGCCGAGCAGAATGCCAATGGCAATCCCTAAACCGATGACATCCAACGCGAAAAATGTAGTAAGTGACATAGCCTGAATCAATAATTTATGATACGATGATTCTATATAAGTAATTACTTATATATTCTTCAAATACTTGAAAGTCTCATCATGAAAATTTCTATGAATGTTGGTTCGGCAGATCGTTGGCTGCGCGTCATTGCTGGCGTTGCCTTAGTCGCACTTACGCTTTCAGGGACGATTGGTCTTTGGGGGTGGCTCGGTTTGGTCGCTGTTGCAACAGGCATTTTTCGGTTCTGTCCAGCCTATGCCATTTTGGGTACGAGTACTTGTAAGGTGGAATAAACAATGAACGAAACATACTCCCCCATCCAATTTTTCGACCCCACATCATCAACCTTCACTTATTTATTATTTGATGCAGTGAGTCGCGAGGCGGTCATCATTGATCCCGTTGATTCGCAGCTTGCACGTGATTTAGGGGCGCTCAAGCAATATGGTCTGCGTCTTAAATATGTCATGGAAACTCATGCGCATGCGGATCACATTACGAGTGCAGCTGCTTTAATTGAGCACACGGGAGCGATGGTAGCAACGCCTATTTTTTGTAACGTAACGCCTGCTGCCATTCAATTGAACGACGGTGATGTGCTGACGTTTGGTAGCGAAAAGATAGAGGCTATGCATACAGCAGGCCACACAGCTGGCAGCATGTCGTTTGTGTGGCGTGACAACGTATTCACCGGCGACACACTTTTGATCGGTGGTTGCGGACGAACTGATTTTCAATCGGGGAGTGCAGAAGCACTTTATGACAGTGTGATGTTAATCCTGTTTAAGCTGCCCGATCACACGACTGTGTGGCCTGCGCACGACTACAAAGGGCAGACGAAATCTAGTATTGGTTATGAAAAAAAGCACAATCAAAGGTTCAATGACGAGCATGGCGAGCGTCGTAGTAAGGCCGCGTTTGTGGAGCTCATGAATGCATTGAACTTACCTAAGCCACGCTTGATTGACCAAGCCGTTCCAGCAAATTTGTTTTTGGGTGTTCATCACGATGCGGGTGCCAATGATGAACTGACTTATGCGGTTCGACCAGCGGCCAGCTACGCAGGCGACATCTCAGCCGAACTCGCGCACCAGTGGATGCTGAGTGGCAGAGCGACACTAGTAGACATTCGCAGCCACGCTGAACGCGCGTGGGTTGGTTTCGTACCAGATGCACTAGGCATTGAGTGGAAGATGTGGCCAGGCATGGTGACAAACCCAAGCTTTGATGCTGAGTTAAAGGCGGCAGTTCCAGCTGGTAGCCAAGTGATGATGCTTTGTAGGTCAGGAGTCAGATCCATTCCTGCGTCAGAGCGCGCACAGAGCCTGGGCTACACGGCCTACAACATCCTCGAGGGATTTGAGGGCGACCCTGATGGTCAGGCTCATCGCGGGAAAAAGGGTGGCTGGCGTTTCCGTGGCTTGCCTTGGCGGCAGAATTAATCAAAAAATAAGAAGGCAGTATGGATACCTTCGACCCCGTTGTTTTGGCACGCATTCAATTTGCTGCCAATATGACTTTTCATATTCTTTTCCCATCAATTAGCATTGCGATGGGATGGTTCCTGCTGTTTTTTAAGACGCGATTTATTGCGACAGGTCAAGCGCATTGGATGGCTACGTATCAATTTTGGGTCAAAATTTTTGCCTTAACTTTTGCTTTAGGTGTGGTGAGCGGGATCACCATGAGTTTTCAGTTTGGCACCAATTGGCCAGGCTTCATGAATAAGGTTGGCAATGTTGCTGGGCCACTTTTAGCCTTTGAGGTTCTGACCGCATTTTTTCTTGAAGCCACATTTTTAGGAATCATGCTGTATGGACGTGGCCGCGTGAGCGAGCGTATTCATACACTCGCGACGTTTTTAGTGGCGTTTGGCACCAGCATGTCGGCCTTTTGGATATTGGCACTTAACTCTTGGATGCATACCCCATCTGGTTTTGAAATGATCGAAGGCAAGGCACATGTCACAAGTTGGCTGGCCGTGATTTTTAATCCATCTTTCCCGTACCGCATGACGCACATGATGATCGCCTCGGGCTTAGTCGTATCATTTTTGCTGGCGGGCGTAAGCGCTTATCGGTGGCTTCAAAATGACCGAGGTTCAGATGTGATGGCGACACTGCGCTCGGGTATTTTTGTGGCGGCGGTACTTATTCCTATTCAGATTTTTGTAGGTGATATGCACGGGCTAAATACGCGTGAGTACCAACCAGCTAAGCTTGCGGCAATGGAGGCCGTTTGGGATACGCAAAATGGAGTCCCTGCTGTTCTATTCGCCTTGCCAGATGCCGAAACACGGACGAATCGCTTTGAAATCGCCATTCCAAAACTGGGATCTTTTTACCTCACACACGACTGGAACGGCGAAGTCGCAGGCGTCAATGCCTTTGGCGATAAGCATCCACCAGTTGCTCCTGTATTTTGGGCATTTCGCGTTATGGTCGGTGTTGGTTTACTCATGTTCGCGGTCAGTTGGTTTGTGACTTTCCAGCTTCGCAGGCAAGCTGATATTTCAAACTTCACAGCCAGAATTTTGGTCGCAATGACTTTTGCTGGATGGCTTGCGCTTTTATCGGGTTGGTACGTGACGGAAATAGGTCGACAGCCGTGGTTGGTATACGGCGTGCTGACAACGGCGCAGGCCGCCTCCAGCGTACCCGCCACCAATATTGGCTTCACGCTGGTGATGTATTTATTGCTGTACGTCATTTTGTTATTTGCCTACGTTTCTGCAGTTTTTTATTTAGCTAAAAAAGCAGGCGCGCAAAGGGGGCACTATGTATAACTTTGGTGTTGATATGACTAGCCCAGCAGGTTGGTTGCCCTTGGTGTTCGCTTTGGTGATGGCCTTGTCTATCTTGGCTTACGTGATTTTGGATGGCTACGACTTAGGCGTTGGAATTTTGCTTCGAAAAGCAGATGCGCTGACAGAGCGAGATGCCATGATTGCGAGCATTGGCCCCTTTTGGGATGCCAATGAAACTTGGTTGGTCTTAGGTGTTGGCGTTTTACTGGTTGCTTTCCCTGTCGCGCATGGCGTGATCTTGGGTGGACTGTATTTGCCTGTGGCGTTGATGCTGATGGCTTTGACTGTGCGAGGCGTCGCGTTCGACTTTCGTGCAAAAAGTCAGCCGCAATTACGGCCGCTGTGGGACCGTGCTTTTTATGCGGGTTCGCTCTTAGCGTCGTGGTCACAAGGTTTTATGCTGGGCGAGCTCATCACAGGTTTTAAAAACGATACGAACAGCTATGTTTTTAGTGCGTTGATTGGGCTTTGCCTTATTTCTGCTTATCGGCTACTTGGCGCGACTTGGCTGATTATGAAAACCGAGCACGCGCTCCAATTGAAAGCAGTTGCATGGGCTAAAGCTAGTTTGTGGATGACAGCCTTGGGTGTGCTGGCGATCTCGGTGGCGACGCCGTGGGTGAGCACTCGGATTTTTGACAAATGGTTCAGCTTTCCCAATATTTTGATGTTGTTCCCGATTCCCGCCGCCACAGTCGTCTTATTAGGGGCTATCTACCGTAGCTTGGTTCGTTTGCCAATTAGGTTGGAGCAGGGCAACCAATATGGCTGCGCCGTTCCGTTTGCGTGCACTGTTGGCGTCTTCCTGCTAGCGTTTTATGGCTTGGCTTATAGCCTCTTCCCGTGGCTAGTGATCGATCAAATTAGTATCTGGCAAGCGGCTAGCTCGCACGAAGCCTTGTTGATAATTTTTTATGGCACGGTGATCGTGCTGCCGGTCATCATTGGTTACACGGTGTATTCATACCGTGTGTTTTGGGGGAAATCAAGTGCGCTCAGCTATTAAAAATAAGTGTAAGAATTCCCGCGTTTAGTCGACGTATACCTGTGAATCATTTTTTTATAAGGAACACGCATCATGTTTAAACGAGTCTTTACCTTATCGTTTCTAGCCGTTTTTGTAGGCTTATTCTCAATGGCTTCGCAAGCTTTGACTATTGATGATTACGACCCTGCCTTAATTAAAAAAGCAGAGGTGACAGGTAAATCGTATGTTTTAGCCTTTCATGCCGATTGGTGTCCGACTTGCAAGCAGCAAGCGAAAGTGTTTGAGCAGTTAAAGGTTGATTCAGCGTTTAAAAATGTCACGATTTACTACGTGGACTATGACGGCGAGACCGAGCTTAAAAAGTTGCTTAAAGTAAGAGGCCAATCTACGTTGATTGTTTACAAGGGCGCTAAAGAAATGGCACGCAGCGTTGCCGATACTAGTGTTGATGGGTTGAAGCAAATTCTTGCTAAATCGCTTTAAAAATAATTTTTCATGCTACTTAACTTAATGCTGGCCTTGGCTGCTGGTAGTTTGACCACACTTAATCCTTGTGTTTTGCCGCTTTTACCTTTGGTTATCGCAGGCGCAATGACGCAAAACAAATGGGCGCCTTTGGCGATGGGGGCAGGTTTAGCACTGAGCTACGCACTCCTAGGCTTATTCGTTGCTTCGATTGGTGAGTCCATTGGTTTGGATGCTGATCGACTCCGTTTAATTGGCGGAGGATTACTCGTGCTATTTGGCGCGGTGCAGCTTGTGCCCGACTTCAGTGAGCGTTTTGTTCTGATGCTCTCGCCAGTTGCCAATAAAGCCCATGCGGTAGCGCCCACAACCGGAGGTTCAGTTTGGACTTCGTTTTCGACTGGTGCGCTGCTGGGTTTGGCATGGAGTCCCTGCTCAGGGCCACTTTTAGGTGGTGCGTTAACGCTAGTCGCTGATTCAGGCGGCGCTTGGCGCGGCACGCTTATTTTGGGATTTTTTGGTGTGGGTGCAGCCATACCCTTAGTGGGTGTGGCTTATCTATCCAAAGCCAAATTTCAGCGTTTCCGTGATTGGATGTTGACTCACTCCGCCAACATTAAAAAGGCGGTTGGATTATTGATGTTGGCCCTAGGGCTAGCTATCCTCACGGGTTACGATAAAAAACTAGAGGGTTTATTAGTTAATCTGATGCCCGAGTGGCTGATTGCCATAACCACGCGGATTTGATTGA
>CANBRV010000070.1 GCA_947372005.1 Comamonadaceae bacterium
ACGGAGCAATGCGCGGCACGGCATCTTGAATCGGGGCAATCCCCAGCGACTCGCGCACTTTGTTTTCAATCTCGATGGCGAGGTCGGGATTTTCGCGCAAAAATTCGCGTGAGTTATCGCGGCCTTGACCAATCTTTTCGCCGTTGTAGGCGTACCAAGCGCCCGATTTTTCGATCACTTTGGCTTCCACACCCATGTCGATCACTTCGCCCAAGCGCGAAATGCCTTCGCCAAACAAAATATCGAACTCAGCCGTTTTAAAAGGCGAGGCAACTTTGTTTTTGACAATTTTGACGCGGGTTTCGTTGCCAATGGCTTCTTCGCCTTTTTTGATCGTGCCGATGCGGCGAATATCCAAGCGAACCGAGGCGTAGAACTTGAGCGCGTTGCCGCCTGTGGTTGTTTCTGGCGAGCCAAACATCACGCCAATCTTCATGCGGATTTGGTTAATAAAGATCACCATGCAATTGGTGCGTTTGATCGAACCCGTTAATTTACGCAGCGCTTGGCTCATGAGCCGTGCTTGCAAGCCTGGTAGCGAGTCACCCATTTCGCCTTCAATCTCGGCCTTGGGGGTGAGGGCGGCGACCGAGTCCACTACGATCAGATCGACACCGCCTGAGCGAACGAGCGAATCGACGATTTCTAGCGCTTGCTCGCCTGTGTCGGGTTGGCTAATCAGTAAATCTTGCAGATTCACGCCCAATTTTTGCGCGTACTGGATATCGAGTGCATGTTCGGCATCAACAAAAGCGCATTGACCGCCAATTTTTTGCATTTCAGCAATCACTTGCAAGGTCAGCGTGGTTTTGCCCGAGGACTCGGGGCCATAAATTTCGACCACGCGGCCACGTGGCAAGCCACCCACGCCAAGCGCCACATCTAAGCCCAGCGAGCCTGTCGAGACGACTTGGATGTCTTCAATCACTTCGCCCTCGCCAAGGCGCATGATCGTGCCCTTGCCAAATTGCTTTTCAATTTGCGACAACGCCGCTTGAAGCGCTTTTTGCTTTTCTGCACGCTCGGCGGTTTGCTTGGCGTCTAACTTAGCATCGGATTTTGTGGCAAGCTTTGGCTCGGCTGCGATTTCTGCTTTCATGGTGTACTCCTGTTAAAAACTATCAAAAAGCTGTATGGGATGACAGTAATATAGCAGAAGTAAAAATGAAATTTATAAATTATTAGTCAATTTAATGGACTTATTTTGATGAATTAAAGTGTGTGCGAGCGATCACCCACAGCGAATCCCAGTGGTTCAAAATCAGGTAGCGTTGAGAGGCAAATGACCTTAAAAAGCTCGCCCATTTCATGCTCTGTCACTAGCTTTTGTGCCATGGCACGTTCAGCCAAAGAGGCGTGGGTGAGGTGATCTAGCAGGCCGCAGTTCAGCAAAAACCGTCCTTGCGAGGTGTAGCCGTTCACCGTGAGCCCCGCATCCTGTGCCGCCAGTGCAATTTCCGTGAAATTGACGTGCGCCGTGATATCTTTTTCGCCTACCTCTAGCAGCGGGTTTTCGCTTGATTGATGCCCTCGATGGCACATGAGTGTGCCCATGTGGCGTTCGGGGTGATAGTACTCACTCTCGCTAAAACCATAATCAATCATCAAAACAGCGCCGCCGTATTTAGACGTATTGAGCTTGTCCGCTAGTGTTTTGATGAAAGCAACGCCTTGCGGGTGAATCTCGGTGAGGTAGTCGTGATGGCCGTCAATCTCGACAGGTGGGCGTAGCGCTGTTATTTCGTCCGCAAAATGGAGCTCATCGTGCATGCTCACCACGCCACGCTCAAACCAAATTTTGTTTTTTCGAGCCAGCAGCTTGACAGGCATGGCATCCAAAACCTCATTGCCAATGATGACGCCCGAGAGCACATCGGGCAAGGTTTGTTGCCAAGTAACCTTGGAAGCCAATGCAGGTGCGGCTTGCAGGGTTTCTTGCTGTAGTGCTTGCAAACTGCCAGAGACATCGACAATGTTGTATTGACGCACCCTGTTGCCAAGTGCGTTCAAAAGTTGCAGGGCGAGGGCTCCTGTGCCTGCACCAAACTCCCACACCTCATCTGTTCCTGTAGCGTCCAAGCACTGCGCAACTTGGGTAGCAAGTGTTTGGCCAAAATAAGGGGAAATGACAGGGCTAGTCACAAAATCACTAGTTGCGGCATCTTTCCCGATTTGATTTTGGGACCGTGTGTAGTAGCCAAGTACAGGGTGGTAGAGGGCGCGCGACATAAAGACATCAAAAGGTGTCCAATCTGCGGCGGTGATGCTGGATGAAATGGGTGAGAAAATGCTCATTGCTACGACTCTAACAAATTTATGAAGTTACCTCACGTTCTTATTACTGGCGGCGCGCTCCGATTAGGCGCTGTTTTAGTGCGGGCGTTTGCTACCAGCGGTTGGCATGTGTTTTTGCATTACAGCAAGTCCAAGGAAAAGGCGGAGCAATTGGCAAGCACCTTGAATCGAGAGGGCTATTCGGTGTCGTGCGTACAGGCGGATTTGGCGCACGATGCGGATCGCAAAGCCATGATGGATGTGGTCTACGGTCAAGCCTCTCATCTGGATTGCTTGATTAATAACGCTTCGCAATTTGAAGCAGACAGCGCTGATGCGTTTAACGCGACCGATGCGTCAAATCAGTGGGCGGTCAATTTGATGGCACCGTTAGATTTGACGCAAATCTTGGCGCAAAGAAATGCCCAAGCGGGTCATGCAGCAAGCTGCGTAATTCATGTTTTAGACCAAAAAGTATTTAATCTGAACCCAGACTACTTCAGCTATACCGTCGGCAAGCTCGCGCTAGAGCGTACCGTCGCGCTGCAAGCGCAGGCGTTGGCGCCACGTGTGCGCGTGTGCGGCGTTGCACCAGGTTTGATGTATCTGAGCGGTCCGCAGTCGCCGGAAAACTTTGAGTTGGCGTCAATCATGAATTTGATGCAAAAAGCGATTGATCCAGCGGATGTGGCTAGCACCTGTTTGTTTTTGGCTCAAAACCAAGCCATTACAGGTGTGACGCTGGCAGTGGACAACGGCCAACACTTGGTCGCCAGCAATCGCGATGTGATGTTTGTGGCGCAAGAAAAATTAGAGCGCAATTTAGAGAGTAAAAAAGTATGACCATCGATTTGACGCAGTGCCGCCGTTTGTTTTTAAAGAATTACGAGGTCAACATCAACATTGGTGTTCACGAGTTTGAAAAAAAGGGTGAGCAGCGCGTGCTGTTTAACGTCGAGTTGTATGTGCCGCTCGCCATGTCCACGCCTGTTGCCGATGATTTGGCTGAGGTGGTGGACTACGACTTTATGCGTCAAACCATTGCTAACCGCGTCGCACAAGGTCACATCCATTTGCAAGAGACGCTGTGCGACGATGTGCTGAAAACGATGCTGGCGCATCCCAAGGTGATGGCGGCGCGCGTGTCTACGCAAAAACCTGATGTCTACCCCGACTGTGAGTCGGTGGGTGTTGAAGTATTTGGAGTAAAAAAATGATTGAAGAAACAATTGCTGAAGTGCCAGCAAAGCTAACCGCTCGCGAGCGCAAAGCGCAGCAGCCACTAGAGATTCAAAAACTAGAAAAGCGCCTGTGCCGCGAAGTTGGCCGCGCGATCATTGACTACAACATGATCGAAGAGGGCGACCGCGTGATGGTCTGCGTGTCTGGCGGCAAAGACAGCTACGGCATGCTAGATATTTTGATCAAACTCCAGCAGCGCTCGCCCGTCAAATTTACGCTCGTCGCGGTCAATCTCGATCAAAAACAACCAGGTTTTCCTGATCACATCTTGCCCGCGTACCTTGAATCTATTGGCGTGGAGTACCACATCGAAAATCAAGACACCTATTCCATCGTCAAGCGCTTGATTCCTGAAGGCAAGACCATGTGCTCGCTTTGCTCGCGTCTGCGGCGTGGCATTTTGTATAAGGTGGCCGACAAATTAGGTGCGACCAAAGTGGCGCTCGGACATCACCGCGACGACATCTTGCAAACCTTCTTTTTGAACATGTTTTTTGCCGCCAAGATGAAGGCCATGCCGCCAAAACTCGTGTCCGATAACGGCAACCATATCCTGATTCGTCCGATGGCTTATGTGCCAGAAACTGACCTCATCGCATGGGCTGAGCACAAGCAATTCCCTATCATCCCGTGCACGCTGTGTGGCAGCCAAGATGGCCTGCAGCGCGTGCAAGTGGGCAACTTACTGCGCGAGTGGCAAAAGAAATATCCTGGCCGTGTGGAGAACATGTTTAGTGCGATGCAAGACATCAAGCCTTCGCATATGCTAGACCGCAAGCTCTATGACTTTGAAGGACTCAAACCCACGGGCGTAGAAGATCCCGAGGGTGATAAAGCCTTTGATCCTGAAGTGTTTAAAGAGGCTTTGCCATCCACTGCGCTCGGCCAAAAAATGATTTCAATTGCCACCGAGAGCAGCGTTGGAGCATGTTCATGAGCCAAGAATCGACCCGCATCATTGCCATACGTCATGGTGAAACCGCATGGAATGTGGACACGCGCATTCAAGGCTCGCTAGATATTGCACTCAATGCGCGGGGGCATGAGCAAGCCAAAGCCGTTGCCGAGGCGCTGCGCGGCGAGGATATCGCAGCTATTTATTCCAGCGACCTTTGGCGTGCGCATGATACGGCGATGGCAATTGGCGAAGCCGTTGGCCTAGCGACCATACCGACTGAGGGTTTGCGCGAGCGACTCTTTGGGAAATTCGAAGGCAAAACCTTTGCTGAGGTGGAGGTACTGTGGCCTGATGAGGCTGTGTGTTGGCGTAGGCGTGATCCTGATTTTTGCCCCGAAGGTGGTGAGTCGCTCATCACCTTTCGAGATCGGATTTTGAAGTGCGTGAGTGGCTTAGCTGCTCGCCATGCAGGTCAGCAAATCATTGTGGTGTCCCACGGGGGCGACAACGACATCTTGTACCGCGCTGCAACAGGACTCGACTTGCAAGCCCCGCGCACATGGAGCCTTGGCAATGCCGAGATCAACCGCCTCTTGTGGACGCCGCAAGGCTTCTCGCTGGTCGGCTGGTCGGATACCGCGCATTTGCAGACGGCACCGAGGGATGAAGTGAACAATCCCAAATGATTTAAAACAGTCGCGCTTGATTGCTCAGACTACTCGCATCAAAGCGCGTGCAATCAAAACTGAGTGATGCGCGAACAGGTGGAATCAACTCATAGCGCTTCACTGCTTTTTCAAAGCGCTGCGCAATTAAGTTTGCCCACAAACCCGAACCAATCATGCGAGTGGCGAAATTCGCGTCATATTCTTTACCGCCGCGCATATCGGCAATTCGCGCCATCACCCGCTCGGCACGATCTGGGTAATGAAGCGCAAGCCATTCTTTGAACAGAGGGGCAACTTCCCAAGGCAGGCGCAGCACGGTGTAAAACGCACTTCGCGCTCCTGCATTTTTAGCGGCTTCCAGCACCTGCTCCATGTCGTCGTTCATAAACGGGATTTGCGGTGAGACGCTCACGCCCACGGGCACGCCAGCTTTTGCCAGCGTTTCAATCACGCGTAGCCGTCTGTGCGGGGCGGCGGCACGAGGCTCCAAGATGCGGGCGAGATGCACGTCTAGCGTGGTGATCGTCACGTAGATGGCGACGAGATTTTTTTGCGCCATCGGCACCAGTAAATCCAGATCGCGCTCCACCAGCGACGACTTACTGACCAGCGTGAAGGGGTGATTGGTTTTAGCAAAGACTTCGATACAGCTGCGCGTGAGCCCCAGTTCTCGTTCGCAAGGTTGATAGCAATCGGTTGCGCCGCCTACGTTGATGACTTGCGGTTGATAACTTTTGCTTTGCAGCTCCTTGGCAAGAACCTCATGGATATTCGGTTTAGCGATGATTTTGGTTTCAAAGTCGAGACCAGGCGATAAGCCAAGGTAGCTGTGCGTCGGCCGTGCAAAACAATAAATGCAGCCATGTTCGCAGCCGCGATATGGGTTCAGCGTGAGACGAAACGGCAGATCAGGCGAGTCGTTTTTAGTGAGTGCGGACTTGGCCTTTTCAAAAATGATTTCTGTCTTGGGAGGTGATTTTTCATCGCTTACGAGCGTTTCGTCGCCCTCCCAACCATCATCAAACTGCTCTCGTTGATCGAGTGAGAACCTATGTTGGATATGGCTTGCCGAGCCACGACCTTTGATGGCTTGAAGAGGGATACGGTGCTCGATTTGCATGATTACTGTTAATAATAACAGTAATCATGCAAATCGCTTAGTTCTTTAAAAATTCTTCAATCATCTGAGCCAACACCTCAGGTTGATCGTGATGCATCATGTGCCCCGCTTCCGCTATGGCTTCAATTCTGCAATTGGGCACGCTTTTTAGGCGCTCGTGATATTCGGCTAGCGAATATTTACCGCCCCACCATTTGTCCATTTCGTTATCGGCTGCCTCCACCGCAAGTGTGGGTGCCGTGATTTGTGCGTAGAGCCCCAGCGCTTCATCGACTTGGTACAAATTGGCGTTGACAACTTTGTGCGCCGCGTCACCCAAAATTTCCCATTTGCCGTTTGCGTTTTCTGCTGCCCAATGTCTTGCCAACCACTGAGCCTTGTTCTCGGGCAGACGTTTATTGGTTTTCATTAAACGTCTTGCTACGCCGTCCGCGCTCTCGTATGCCGTGAGATTGAGCTCACCTTTGTTCATTTTTTTGAGCTCATTCATCCACTGCGCATAGCGTTTACTTGCGTTCTCAGGTTTGGTTCTGGGCATGCCAAAACCTTCTAAGTTGATAAGCCTGTGGATGCGCTCTGGCTTGATGCCTGCGTACAGCATGACGACGTTGCCGCCGAGGCTGTGACCTAGCAAATCGACTTGCTTGCAGTCGTCTGTCTCCAGCCAATCAAGTAAAAAATCGAGATCGGCTAAATAGTCCGGAATCCAATAGTTGTCGGTGTTAGGTACCACGGTCTTGCCATAGCCGCGCCAATCGGGAGCGACGATGTAGCGATCCTGCTGCAACGCATCCACCACAAACTGAAACGATGCAGACACGTCCATCCAGCCGTGTACCATGACGAGCGGGCGTTGCCCTGCTTTGCGCGTACCCCATGTGCGCACGTGGTACTGTAGGTTGCGAATAGGGACGAATTGACTTGTAGAATTTTTTAGAACTTGATACATAACCGTCATCATAATGAAACCACAAATTGATAACTACGCAGCGCTCCATCAGGGCTTTCGCTGGCAAGTGCCTAAGCATTTCAATATCGCCGATGTTTGCTCGCGTCGATGGGCGGCCAAGTATGGTGCTGACAGTCGCACAGCGATAGTAGAGCACGGTGGCGAAAAATTTAGTTATGCCCAGTTGCAGCAATGCGCCAATCAATTATCGAATGCGCTTGTGGCCAAGGGCGTTAAGCGCGGCGACCGTGTGGCGATTGTGTTACCCCAAGGTTTTGCTTGCGCCGTCGCCTACATATCAATCTTTCAGATGGGTGCGGTGGCGATGCCGCTGTCCAAATTGTTTGGTGAAGATGCAGTGAGCTTTCGCATGAAGGACAGCGGCGCTGTTGCCGTGATTGACCATGTGGACTTTGATGCGATAGCGGCTTTTTCTGCAGAGTTCGCTTGTGTGAAAACATTAGCTGACGATGCAGCCCTTTTGATTTACACCAGTGGTACGACAGGCGACCCAAAGGGCGCGCTCATTCCGCACCGCGCCATGATTGGAAATTTGACGGGCTTTGTGTGCAGTCAAAATTGGTTTGGATTTGATCCAGTAGATAGCTCCAAAGAATCAGAAGCTACTTTTTGGTCACCTGCCGACTGGGCATGGACGGGCGGCTTGATGGATGCGCTTTTGCCAAGTCTTTATTTTGGTCGCCCCATCGTGGCGTACAGCGGACGCTTTAGCCCTGAAGCAGCGTTTGAGATTCTGGAGCAGCACAAAGTCACGCACACCTTCCTTTTCCCGACGGCTTTAAAAGCCATGATGAAAGCAGTCCCACACCCTAGAAGCCAATACCAGATTGGCCTGCAGGCCATCATGAGTGCGGGCGAGGCGGTTGGCGATGCCGTGTTTGCGTATTGCCAAAACGAATTGGGTGTAACCGTGAATGAAATGTTTGGTCAAACTGAAATCAATTACGTGGTTGGCAATTGCGCTCGGCTTTGGCCTGCACGGGCAGGTAGCATGGGCAGAGCCTATCCAGGACACCGCGTAGCTGTGATCGATGATGCTGGCAAGCCTTGCGCTGTGGGCGTTGCAGGCGATGTGGCTGTGCATTGTCTCGATGTACAGGGTAAACCTGATCCGATTTTCTTTCTCGGTTATTGGAACAACCCAGCAGCGACAGCCAAAAAATACACAGGCAAAAATAACTCGGGCTGGTGCCGCACGGGCGATATGGCGAGCATGGATGCCGATGGCTATCTTTGGTATCAAGGCCGCAGCGACGATATGTTTAAAGCAGCGGGTTATCGCATCGGCCCTTCGGAAGTCGAGAACTGTTTGGTCAAGCATCCATCGGTTGTCAACGCCGCCGTGGTGCCAAAGCCAGATGCTGAGCGCGGTGCATTGGTTAAGGCCTACGTGGTGCTGGCAGCAGGCTACTCGCCAAGTGAAGCGCTCGTAGCTGAGTTGCAATTGCACGTGCGCGGCAAGCTGGCGCCCTATGAGTATCCAAAAGAAATTGAATTCATAGATAGCCTACCCATGACCACGACAGGCAAAGTGCAGCGACGCGTGCTTAAGTTACAAGAAGAAGCGAGAGCCGCAAAAAATTAGAGACAATCAAAAGATGAACACCATGAAAAATATCCAACTCGGCCAATCCGATCTTCACGTTAAGCCCATCTGCCTTGGTACCATGACCTTTGGTGCGCAGGTGGACGAAGCCACGTCGCACAACATCTTGGCTCGCTCGTTAGACGCAGGCATCGACTTTATGGACACGGCCGAGATGTACGCTGTGCCGCCGCGTGCTGAGACTTACAACAAGACCGAAACTTTTATTGGCAATTACTTCGCTAAAAACAAAGGTGCTCGCGATAAATGGACAGTCGCTACAAAAGTAGCTGGGCCTTCGCGTGGCATGGATTGGATCCGAGGCGGAGCAATGAATAACAATGGTCAGACCATTATTGATGCGTGTGAGGCTTCACTCAAGCGTTTAAATGTTGACGTGATCGACTTGTACCAATTGCATTGGCCAAATCGTCATGTCCCGCAGTTTGGCATGGCGTACTACAACCCCAAGATGGAGAATCACGAGTCAAGTGGCATCCACGAGCAGTTAGAAGCATTTGGCAAGTTGGTTAAGGCGGGAAAAATCCGTGCGATTGGACTCTCCAACGAAACGCCTTATGGCGTCCACGAATTTGTGCGGCTTGCAGAGCAGCACGGTTTGCCGCGTATCGCATCTGTGCAAAATGCTTATTGCTTGGTGAACCGCACGGTGGAAAACGCGCTGGACGAAACCATGCACCGCTTGAACGTGGGCCTCTTGGCTTACTCGCCGCTCGCCTTTGGTCTCCTCACGGGCAAGTATGACGATTTGGGTGTTGATCCTGCGGCGGGCGCGATTGAATCGACGGGTCGGTTGAGTCTTTTTGCTTCTATGCGCGCCCAGCGCTGGGGTCGCCCAGAAGCCCTGCATGCTGCCAAGCGCTATAACCAATTGGCGCGTGATAACGGCATGACGCCTGTGCAATTGGCGCTCGCGTTTTGTTATCAAAAATGGCAAGTGGCTAGCACCATCATTGGCGTGACAACGGT
>CANBRV010000071.1 GCA_947372005.1 Comamonadaceae bacterium
GCTGATATGTAGGCTTCCATCGATCCATGCCAGTCCAGATGATCTTGCGTCACGTTGAGTACGGTGGCTGCTGTGGGCTCAAAGTCGTCCACGCCGTCTAACTGAAAGCTCGATAGCTCAAGTACCCAGACCTCGGGCAAGTTTTCCAAACAGGCTGTAAGCGTGTCTAACAGTGCAGGGCCAATATTGCCTGCGACGCGTGCTGTTTTTCCTGCACGCTCCACCAACTGCCCCGTGAGCGAGGTTACCGTTGTCTTGCCATTGGTGCCTGTAATGCCCAGCACTTTTGGCGTGTAACCCGCAGTCGCTTTGAGTTCGCGCAGTGCGTGATTGAAGAGTGTGAGCTCATTGCCAAGCCACAGCCCACTTCCCTTGGCGGCTTGCATCACGTCTTTTGTCACATCCGGACTGAGTCCTGGACTTTTAAAAACACCGCGAATATCCGTACCCTCAATCAAATCAGCAGTGAAGGCTGCAGATTTGAAATCAATCGTTGCGCCGTTTGCTTTCAATTCATTCAGCGCTGCAAGTTCAGGCGGGTGTGCACGTGTATCCACCACCGTGACGGTTGCTCCTAAGCGCACGCACCAACGCGCCATTGACAGACCCGATATGCCGAGACCGAGAATGAGGATGTGTTGGTTTTGAAGCGTAGCGTTCATTGATTAGCGCAGCTTCAATGTTGATAAACCCACCAAGCACAAAAGCATGGTGATGATCCAAAACCTAACGACAACTTGAGTCTCTTTCCAACCCGACTTTTCAAAATGATGATGCAGCGGCGCCATTTTGAGAATGCGTCGTCCTGTGCCAGTTTTGCGTTTGGTGTATTTGAAGTAGCTCACTTGCATCATGACTGAGAGCGCTTCGACAACAAAAATGCCGCCCATGATGGCCAGTACGATTTCTTGGCGTACGATGATCGCAACCGTTCCAAGTGCACCGCCCAGCGCTAATGCGCCTACATCGCCCATAAACACTTGGGCTGGATGCGTGTTAAACCACAAAAACGCTAAACCCGCGCCAGCCATAGCCGAGCAAAAAATGAGTAGCTCGCCCGAGCCAGGGATATGCGGCAAAAATAAATATTTGGCATAGACCGAGCTGCCTGTGACATAAGCAAATACGCCGAGTGCTGAGCCGACCATCACCACGGGCATGATGGCAAGGCCATCTAGTCCATCGGTCAAGTTGACGGCATTGCTTGATCCCACAATCACGACATAAGTGAGCACCACAAAGCCAAGGACGCCTAGTGGATAGCTAATTTCTTTAAAAAACGGAACAAGCAGTCCAGCTTTTGGAGGCAAATTCACATCAAACCCTGATGTGACCCATTGGAAGAAGAGCTCGACGACCCTAGTATTGGTGTTTTCTGAAATGCTGAACACCAAATAAAGCGCCGCTAGCAATCCAATGACAGATTGCCAAAAGTATTTGTCGCGACTGCGCATACCCTCGGGGTCTTTGCGCACCACTTTTCTCCAATCATCTGTCCAGCCGATAGCACCAAAACCCAGCGTGACGACTAAAACGATCCAGACAAAACGGTTACTCCAATCAAACCAAAGCAAGGTCGATATGACGATGCACAGCAAGATCAAAACCCCGCCCATGGTGGGTGTGCCGCTTTTGGCAAGGTGCGACTGCATGCCATAGCTGCGTACAGGTTGACCGACCTTGAGTGCGGTCAGCATCCGAATGACCCACGGCCCAATTGCCAGACCCAATACCAAAGCCGTCATCGCAGCCATCACCGCACGAAAGGTGAGGTAGTCCACAACACGTAAAAATTTAAGATCAGGGTAGATGCTTTGCAGCCAATGAGCCAAATTAAGTAGCATGAGGCATCTCCAAATAGGGTTGTTCTAAATGCCGCACCACACGCTCCATCTTCATAAAGCGAGAGCCCTTAATTAAAATGCTGCTTGCTTGGTAGCCCTTATCTAGTGAGGCTTGCAGAGCATCTAACGTTTCAAAATGTGTCCCGCCTGCATGGCGGCAAAGCTCGCCTAGCGTCAAGAATTGTTCGATCCCACGTGTCTGTGCATACGCACCCACCTCTGCATGAAACGCAGGACCTGCATCGCCGACTTCGCCCATGTCGCCCAAAATCAAAAGGCGCGGCGCTGGTAAATCCATCAGCATGTCGATGGCAGCAATCACAGAGTCGGGGTTGGCGTTGTAGGTGTCATCGACCAAAGTGATGGCTGAGTCTCCCTCGCCTAGTTGCACGGTGCGCGAGCGCCCGGCCACAGCCGTAAAGCTTTCGAGGCCTTTTTGGATATGGCTTAGCGGCACGCCTGCTGCCAGTGCGCAAGCGACAGCTGCTAGTGAGTTTTTGACGTTGTGCCTGCCTGCCATGTGGAGTGCGTAGCTCATCTTTCCTGCGGGTGTGATGGCATCGACTTGCCATGCGCCATTTTTCCAAGCAAAGCTAGCGGTGATGTCAGCGTTATCCCATCCGAACGTGAACGTCTTGCGCTTACCAGCTAATGCTCTCCACACAGGGGTGTATGCATCATCTGCTGGGAACACCGCGATGCCGTCTGCAGGCAAGCGCTCAATCACGGCACCGTTTTCGCGTGCGACGGCTTCTACCGTGCCCATAAATTCTTGATGCTCACGCTGAGCGTTGTTCACCACAGCTACGGTTGGCGCAGTCATAGCGGCCAACTCAGCAATTTCGCCGATGTGGTTCATGCCGATTTCAACCACGGCGCAGTCCATCGATTCGCGCAGACGTAGCAGTGTGAGTGGCACGCCAATGTCGTTGTTGAAATTGCCAGCAGTGGCAAGCGCTGCATCACCCTTCCAAGCCTTGAGAATGCTGGCAATCATTTGTGTGAGCGTGGTCTTGCCGTTGCTGCCCGTGACGGCAATGACGGGAATATTTTTCTTTTTCGCAAGATGTGCGCGCCAATTTTTAGCGAGCAAGCCAAGAGCGATTTTCGAGTCTGGAACTTCAAGCCCTGATAGTCCATTGCCCGCTAGGCCATGCTGAGCAAGTGCTGCAATAGCACCGCTAGTCTTGGCTTTGGCCAAGAAATCATGTGCATCAAAACTCTCACCTTTGAGGGCGACGAATAAATCACCTGCTTGCAAGCTGCGTGTGTCGGTGTGTACGCGGTTAAACAGGATGGCGCCATCGCCAATCAGCTGAGAGCCTGGAAGCAATTGATGGGCGAGGACAAGCGTCATCATGACTGTGCGCTCCATGTCGCAAGAGCCGCTTTGGCATGCGCTTGATCGCTAAATCTTGTTTTGATGCCAGTAATCTCTTGGTAGTTTTCGTGCCCTTTGCCCGCAATCACGATCACATCGCTTGCTTTGGCTTGTGCAATGGTTTCGCTAATTGCCAAGGCGCGATCAACCTGCACTTGTATGTTGCTGTCCTCGCCCGTACCGAGCAAAATTTGCGACACGATGGCGCTTGGTTGTTCGTCTCTTGGGTTATCGCTGGTGATGACCACTTTGTCAGCAAAATGCTTGGCGGTTGCCCCCATCATGGGTCGTTTGGTGGCATCGCGATTACCGCCGCAGCCAAAGATGCACCACAGTACACCGCTACGTGCATTGCTAATCTCGCGCAGGGCTGTCAGCACTTTTTCTAATGCATCTGGCGTATGCGCGTAGTCAATCAGGGTCAGCGGCTCAGTTGCTTGAGAAACGATTTCTAATCGTCCAGGTACAGGGGTGACGCTAGAGCAAGCTTTGATGCATGCAATCAGTGGGGCGCCTAAACTGCGCATACTGGCAATGACCCCGAGCAAGTTGCTGATGTTGTAGCGGCCCACTAAATTGGTTCTTAAGTGCGCGATCTCATCACCCTCGATCACATCAAATGCCAAACCTTGAGCCGTCATGGCGATGTTTTGCGCTCGAATCCGCGCGGTTCTTTCAATACCAAATGTCCAGATATCGATGAGCTGATGGGTGACTCTCTCTTGGAGTTGATCCACCAGTGTGAGCCCCTGCGCATCATCAATATTAATAACAGCTGCCTTTAAATGTGGCCAATCAAACAATGCCGATTTAGCTTGCCAATAGGCCTCCATCGTGCTGTGATAGTCGAGATGGTCTTGCGTGAAATTGGTAAACACAGCGGTGTGAATGTGTGTGCCGTTGAGGCGACCTTCAGCAATCCCGATAGACGAAGCTTCTAGTGCAACGGCCTTGCAGCCCATATCCAAAAAGGCTTTGAGCCGTGCTTGAAGTAACACAGGGTCTGGCGTGGTGAGCCCATTGTTTTCAATCTCGCCGATGCAGCCCGTGCCCAGCGTGCCGACCACTGCGCATTTTTGTGTGTATGGCTCGGGCAGCGCTGACAGCGCCTCGGCTAGCCACCAACTACTAGATGTTTTGCCATTGGTACCAGTGATGGCGATGATGTTGAGCTGCTCGCTTGGGTTGCCGTAAAACAACGAGGCAATTTCGCCTGACACAGTTTTTAAGTCTACGTAGCCTCTTGTGGAAGCCTCATCTGGCATGGCCTGCGAGCCAATCTCTGATTCTTGATTGGCCTCCATCAAGGCAGCGACTGCTCCGTTTTTGAGTGCGTCAGGAATAAATGTTCGTCCATCGACAGCGGCGCCTGGCCAAGCAATGAAGGCGGTTTTTTCATGGTTGCTTGGCAAGATTTTTCGGCTGTCAGTCACTAGCTGCGTTGCGCCGCACGTGCGCAACCAAGCCACAACAGACGGGACATCGCGTAGCAGCGTCATGTGCTTTCCTCTACTGCCGTGACAGCAATTTGAGGCTTAACGGCTCGGTCTGGTTGTACGCCGAGCAAACGTAGCGTTTGACCTACTGTTTGTGAAAAAACAGGCGCCGCGATATCGCCACCAAAGTATTTGCCGTTGCTGGGTTCGTCAATCGATACAGCAACCACAATGCGCGGCGCATCAATGGGCGACATCCCAACGAAGGTGCTTCGATATTTATGGGCGGCGTAGCCGCGACCCTCTTGTTTATGTGAGGTGCCTGTTTTGCCGCCTACGGTATAGCCTTCTAATTGCGCTTTGGGTGCCGTACCCTCAGGGCCAGCGGCTAGATTGAGCATGTGCCTAACAGCCCTGGCATTGGCAACGCTCATGATACGTTGACGCGCTGCTGGCGTATCGGACTGAATAATTCTTGGCGCCACCATCTCGCCATCATTCGCAAGCACGCTATAGGCCTGTGCTAATTGAAAAAGACTAACTGATAAGCCATAGCCGTAGCTCATGGTCGCCTGCTCAACTGGTCGCCACGATTTATAAGCACGCAATTTTCCACCTACTACACCCGGGTACGGTAGTGCGGGTTTCTGTCCCAAACCAAGCGTGCTGTAAAACTCCCACATGTCTTTGTAAGGAATTTGTTGGGCAATTTTTACTGTTCCGACATTGCTAGATTTTTCAATAATTTGTTCAACACTAAGAACGCCATGAACATGAGAGTCGGTAATTTTTGAGCCTGTTACTGTGATGTAGCCAGGTGCCGTTTGGAATGTGGTTTGTGGCGTGACGATGCCGCGTTCAAGCGCTAGCGAAATCGTTAGCGGCTTCATCACAGAGCCGGGCTCAAAGCTATCGGCTAGTGCACGATTGCGCATAGCGCTATTTTTGCCATTCGTTGCATCGTAGTTGGCCATCGCAAGTACTTGATTCGTTTGCACGTCCAAAATGACGACAGAACCACTCTTGGCGCGCTGATCTGTGACAGCCTCCTTGAGCTTTTGATATGCAAAAAATTGAATTTTGTTATCGATGGTGAGATGTACGTCTCGGCCATCGACAGGCGCTACGCGGTCACCCGTATCTTCCACGACCCGTCCCATGCGGTCTTTGATGACGCGACGGGAGCCGCTTTGGCCAGACAACTCTTGATTAAATGTGAGTTCAATGCCCTCAATCCCTTTGCCATCGCTGTTGAGTGTTCCGGTAATTTGCGCCGCAGCCTCACCTTCGGGATATTGGCGACGAGCCTCCATGCGGGTGTAAAGGCCATCAATTTTTAAAGCTTGTAAGTCGGTATTTAAGCTGCCATCTAATTGACGTCGTAACCAGACAAAAGAGCGATCTTCTTGCGCCAATTTTTGCTGCAGCTCTGGTACGCGCATACCAAGCAGCTTGGCAAGTTCGGGTAGTTTTTCAGGATCATTTTGCAGGCTGACGTTGATGTCTTCTGGAATGGCCCAGACACTCGTCGCGGGTACGTTGGATGCCATGATCTGACCACTTCGGTCTAGCAATCTACCGCGGCTGGCGGGAATATCTAGCGTGCGCGCAAAACGTATTTCGCCTTGTCTTTGGTAAAAACTTTGATGTATGACTTGCACATAGGCGGCGCGTGCCCCAAGCCCTGCAAAAGCTGCGCCAAAAGCGATGAGCACCAACTTGCTACGCCACAGGGGCGTTTTGCTAGCAAGCAATGGACTAGACGTAAAGCTAACGGCTTGTCCTGGGCGCTGCATGGTGTTGGCGAACTTAGGCTTCATGGGTGACGCATCAAGGTTTGGTGAGATACATCGTTACAGAAGGATCAACCGTCTTCATGCCAAGGTTTTGCGCAGCCATTCGCTCAACCCTTATGGGACTTGCCAATTGGCGTTTTTCGGCCATAGCGCTTGCGTTATTGCTCGCTAATTGCTTACCCGTGTTTTCGGATTTTTCAACAGCAATAAACAGACTGCGCGAGGTGTATTGCCAACGCACCAAGAGCAGCGCCGTGCCAAGTACCATCACAACCAGCCACAAATTGATGAGCAAACCATAACGCAGCGGTGTGCTGAGTTTGAGGTTTACATTGAGATTCATACTCATGATGTACGCTCCGCGGGAAAAGCTGTACGTTCTGCCACGCGCAGCACGGCGCTGCGACTACGCGGATTAGCTTTAATTTCTTGTGCGCTGGGTTTGATGCGTCCCAAGTCTTTGAGCTTGAGATTCGCTGCGCTCGTGCGCATCAGGCTCTGCGGCGAACGCGGATCGAACACCTCTTTGCTGTGCGCAGCAATAAATTGCTTCACACGGCGATCCTCTAGCGAATGAAAGCTAATCACAGCAAGCCGTCCTTTTGCGCAGAGGAGGTCTGGGGCGACTGCAAGGGTGCGGTCCAGCTCGCCAAGTTCGTCGTTGATGAAAATCCTAAAAGCTTGAAAGGTACGCGTAGCGGGATGTTGTCCAGCCTCGCGACCATGGACCGTACTAGCCACGATCTTGGCAAGATCGGTGGTGCGTTCAAGCGGGATTTTTTTGTCCGTGCTAAGAGTAATCGCTGCTGCAATAAGCCGAGCATGCCGTTCTTCGCCGTATTCATGAATCACCTTTGCTATCTGTGCTGTCGTTGCTGTGCGTAGCCATTCCGAGACGGGCTGCCCCGTACTCGGATCCATGCGCATATCGAGCGGACCATCGCGCATAAAACTGAAACCCCGCGCTGCATCGTCCACCTGCGGCGAACTGATGCCCAGATCCATCAAGATGCCTGTCACTGAGCCAGGTGCAATATCGGCTTGGTGTGCCATAGCGCTGAATGCGGCATGACGTATCGAGAAGCGAGGATCCGAGGCGACTAATGCTTGTGCGTTGGCAACAGCCTCGTGGTCGCGATCGAAGGCAATCAAGCGACCTGCTGACGATAGGCGCGAGAGCAAGAGTTTGGAGTGCCCCCCCCGTCCATATGTCGCATCTATGTACGTCCCGTTTGGGTCGGTAACAACGGCGTCGATGGATTCTTGGAGGAGAACAGTGGTGTGTGTCCATTGCGTGTCCACCATGTCGTCCTAAAAACTGAACCCCTTGACTTCGGGCGGCTGTGCTTTTTGTAGCGTTTCAGCTTCGTGGCTGGCAAGGCGCACGCTATCCCAAAGTTCGAAATAAGTTTCCATGCCCACCAACGTAGCGTCTTTAGCAATGCCCATACTGGTACGCAACTCTGCGGGCAATAGCAAGCGTCCAGCGCTATCCATTTCGACTTCGGTAGCGCTGCCTAAATAAAAACGCTTCCACGCCAACGCCTCGTTCGACCATGTTGCAATGCGCGCACTTACTGTTTGCCATTCGGGGCTTGGGAATATCATCAAGCAGCCGTCTTGGTGTTTTGTTACAGTGAGCAAACCCTTGCAGGCAACAGACAGCGCATCCCGATGCTTGGTAGGCATCGAGAAACGACCCTTGGGGTCTAGCGTGAGCTGAGTTGCACCGTTGAACATGATTTACCACTTTTAGACAAAAAATACCGTGAAATCCCACTTTATCACGAAATATTGGTTTTTCAAACAGTTTTTGAATAAAAAGCTAATCAAATCAAAGGCTTACAGACGATTTCTAGATCTTATAAATCTTAAAAATCTATGTAAATTGAGAGTTTAGAGATTGATTTAAACGTGAAACATGAGTAAAAATATTTAGCAAAATTGTTTTATTGAAAAAGGAAAAAGCATGGGCTCAAATTTAGACATCACATTCACGCGCATCGTCGATGTTCCAAAAGAGCTTATTTGGCGCTGTTGGACCGAGCCAGAGCTCTTGTTGCCGTGGTTTTGCCCAAAACCTTGGAAAGCCATTGCTTGCGAAATCGATTTGCGCCCAGGTGGAATCTTTAGCTCCACCATGCAGTCACCAGAGGGCGTGACTATGCCCACAGGCACGGGTTGTATTTTGGAAGTTATTCCCAATCAGCGTTTCACTTGGACGAGTGCCTTGTTGCCAGGCTATCGCCCATCACTCACATTAGAGAAGTGCGGGACAGACGACGCGGGCTTCATGTTTACGGCAACCATTGCTTTGGAAGATCACGTGGTGGACACGGGTATCGGCACAAAATACACCGCAACCGTGAAACACGCGGATGAAGCTGGTTGTGCAAAGCATGCTGCTATGGGCTTTGAAGCGGGTTGGGGCGCGGCACTTGATCAAATGGTGGCGATGATTAAAAAAGGGATTTAAATATGAGCACAACAATTCAATTTCTCGTCAAAAAAGACCAACTAGCGACGACTCAAATCCGTGAGTTGCCGAACGTTCTCCTTGAGGCGGATCAAGTCCGAATGCGTATTGACCGCTTTGCACTGACCAGCAACAACATCACCTACGCCGCGTTTGGTGATGCGATGAATTACTGGGGGTTTTTCCCAAGTGGAGAAGACGGCTGGGGCATCATCCCTGTGTGGGGATTTGGCACAGTGACCGAATCGACACACGACGGCGTAGCGGTTGGCGAGCGCTTCTATGGCTATTACCCAATGGCCTCTGATGTGGTGCTCTCACCTGCAAAGGCCAGCCCGCGTGGCTTTGCGGATGCTGCACCTCACAGAGCCAGTCTGCATGCGGTCTACAACCAATACATGAACTGCGCATCTGATCCGTTTTATGACAAGGCTGCAGCCAATACAGAAGACATTCAAGCGCTCTTGCGACCGCTCTTCATTACCTCGTGGTTGATTGATGATTTCTTTGCCGATAACCAGTTCTTTGGCGCAACAGCGGCTGTACTTTCCAGTGCCTCTAGCAAGACGGCGTATGGCACGGCGCATGAAATGAAAAAGCGTGGCAATGTGAAAGTCATTGGCCTCACATCGAGCAGCAACGTGGCGTTTTGCGAAAGTTTGGGCTGCTATGACCAAGTGCTCACTTATGACCAATTGGACAAGATCGACTCTGCCACAAGCCTTGTCTATGTTGACTTTGCGGGCAATGCTGCTC
>CANBRV010000072.1 GCA_947372005.1 Comamonadaceae bacterium
CTGCGCAAGGAGCAGGTATTAAAAAACAGCCAACCTGATGATTTGGCAGCTACGGCAGCGCCTCCTATTACCTACGGTGTGTGCGTATTTGATGCGCCAGGGCCAACTTTTCGCGATGCGCTGTACTCTGACTACAAAGCCACGCGCTCGCGGATGCCTGATGATCTGCGGCTGCAAATCGCGCCGATTCACGAGCTAGTCGCCCTCATGGGCTGGAAGGTGCTGACTGTGCCCGATGTGGAGGCCGACGACGTGATTGCAACTTTGGCCGACATCGCTTCCAACCAAGGCATTGAGGTGATTGTCTCAAGCGGTGACAAAGATTTAAGTCAGCTCGTCAACGAGCACATCACCATCATCGACACCATGAACGGCAAGCGCCGCGACGTGGCAGGCGTGACCGCAGAGTTTGGCGTACCGCCCTCGTTAATGGTCGATTTACAAACGCTCATTGGCGATACCGTGGACAACGTACCCGGCGTAGAAAAGGTCGGCCCCAAGACCGCGGCGAAGTGGTTGTTGGAATATGGTTCGTTAGATCAACTGGTCGCTAAGGCTGATGAAATTAAGGGTGTAGCAGGGGAGAACCTCAGGAAGGCGATGGATTGGCTGCCCAAGGGCCGGGCGCTAGTGACCATGAAGCGTGATTGCGATTTGTCCGCGCACACCGCGTATTCAAACTATTTGCCAGATTTTGACGAATTCGTCTTGCAAGGCGAAAACACCGAGCAGCTTGCAGGTTTTTACGAAAAATATGGCTTCAAGTCCTTACTGGTTGGGGCTTCTAGCAGAGGCAAATCTTCTACTTCATCACCAGCCAAGCCAGCATTTAAACCAAGCGAAGCGCTGGATGATTTGTTCTCTGATCACGCGCCCGAGGTTGCACCCGATATCAATTTTGAAATCGCCAAAAACTATGAAACTATTTTGACGATGGCGCAATTGGATGATTGGGTGAATCGCCTGCAAGCCTCACCACTCGTGGCTTTGGACACGGAGACTGACTCCATTCACGACATGCTGGCGCGGTTAGTGGGAATTAGTTTTGCTGTGAATAGCTTGGATACAAGCGGCGAAAAAATGGTTCGCGCGGCCTATGTACCACTCATGCACAACTATCCTGATGCCCCCACGCAGTTGCCAATGGATGACGTGCTGGCAAAGCTCAGGCCGTGGCTAGAGGACGCATCCAAACCCAAAGTTGGGCAGCACATCAAATACGACCGCCACGTGCTGGCAACCGCGGGGATTGACGTTCGTGGCTATGCGCACGACACCATGCTGCAAAGCTATGTGCTCGAAGTCCATAAAGGACATGGGTTGGAGAGCCTTGCCGAGCGGCACCTCGGGCGCAAGGGCGTGAGTTTTGAGGAGCTCTGCGGCAAAGGTGCAAAGCAAATAACGATTGATCAAGTGGATGTGGAGCGTGTGTCTAACTACGCCTGCGAAGACGCGGAAATGACCCTTGCGGTGCATCAAGTGCTGTGGCCACGGCTAGAGGACGAGCCCAAACTCCGTGCGGTTTACGAGCTAGAAATTGCATCCTCGGAAGCCTTATTCCGTATGGAGCGCAACGGCGTGCTGATTGATGGCGAGGCGTTGCAACAGCAAAGCAAAAACTTGGGCGGACGCATCATCACGCTAGAAGCCGAGGCGCACGCGCTCGCGGGTCAACCGTTCAACCTTGCGTCACCCAAACAGATTGGGGAAATATTTTTTGAAAAATTGGGATTGCCGATTGTTAAAAAGACGGCAACAGGCGCGCCCAGCACCGACGAAGAAGTGCTTGAGAAGCTTGCGCTGGACTATCCGCTGCCTGCCAAATTGCTTGAATTCCGCGGCCTCTCAAAGCTCAAAGGCACGTACACCGATAAACTGGCGCAGCTCGCTAACCCGCGTACAGGAAGGGTTCACACGCATTACGGTCAAGCAATTGCAGTGACGGGGCGCTTGTCCAGCACCGATCCTAATTTGCAAAACATTCCTGTGCGCACGACCGAGGGTCGCATGGTGCGCGAGGCGTTTATTGCTGCGAGTGGCAACCAAATTGCCAGCGCCGACTATTCGCAAATTGAGCTGCGCATCATGGCGCATTTGAGTGGCGACGAGAGCCTCTTGGCGGCGTTCCACGGCGGACTGGATGTCCACAAAGCCACGGCGGCCGAGGTGTTTGGCGTGACGGTGGACGATGTGAGCAGCGAACAACGGCGCTATGCCAAGGTGATTAACTTTGGACTGATTTACGGCATGAGTAGCTTTGGGCTGGCGCGTAACCTGGGTATCGAGACTAAAGCTGCGGCTGCGTACATCGATCGCTATTTCCAGCGCTATCCTGGCGTCAAGCGCTACATGGATGAGACGCGGGCGCAGGCCAAGGCGCAAGGTTATGTCGAGACTGTCATGGGGCGCAGGCTCTATTTGCCCGAGATCAATTCCCCGAACGGCCCCCGCCGCGCAGGCGCAGAACGCGCTGCGATCAATGCGCCCATGCAAGGTACGGCGGCAGACCTCATCAAGCTGGCAATGTGCGAGGTGCAGCGCGTGCTAGACATAGAGCAACGCGCCACCAAGCTCATCATGCAAGTACACGACGAATTGGTGTTTGAAGTGCCCGAGGCTGAGATTGATTGGCTAAAAGCTGAAATCCCGCGCATCATGGCAGGTGTCGCGCAGTTGAAAGTACCACTGCTCGCCGAGATTGGCGTAGGCAAGAATTGGGACGAAGCACATTGACCTTTTTAGGAGATAGTTATGCAACTGTTACGTCACACATTAACCATCATCGCCTTGCAAGTCTTATCCAGCTTGGCCTGCCATAGTGCCATTGCGCAAACGGCGGGGGTCGACTGGCCCAAAGCCAAGCCTGTCAGCATCGTGGTGGGGTTTGCGGCTGGTGCATTTACCGATAACGTGGCGCGCATCGTGGCGCAAAAATTGGGCGAGACGACAGGCGGCACGTTTGTGGTCGATAACAAGGCGGGCGCAGGTGGCAATATCGCTACAGGGATCGTGAAACGTGCCCCAGCGGACGGCTACACCATTCTCGTGCACAGCGTGGCGTATGCCGTCAATCCGTCGCTATATGCCAATGCAGGTTACGACGCACTCAAAGACTTTGTGCCGTTGGCGCTGGGACCACGCACACCAAATATCATCACGGTGAACCCTGCGACACCTGCCAAAGACTTGAAAGAGCTGATCGAGCTAGCCAGACGCGAGAAGCTGAGTTACGCGTCCTCTGGCATTGGCACGACGACGCATTTGTCAATGGAGCGCCTCAAAGTGGCTGCCAAAGTGGACATTACGCATGTGCCGTATCAACCAGCTGCCGCGATCAATGCAGTTGTGGCAGGGCATACACCGATGTCGTCTACGTCCATGCCACCCGCTGTGCCGCAAATCAAGGCAGGACGTATCCGCGCGATTGCGGTGACGAGCGCCAAGCGCTCTAGTCTGCTGCCCGATGTGCCGTCGGTCACTGAGTTTGGTTACACCGACTTTGACGACTACACGTGGGTGGGTTTCTTTTTGCCAGTGGGCACGTCACAAGCCACGGTCGATCGGATCAACAGCGAGATCAATAAAGCAATGGAGCTAGCCGATACGCGTGTGAAATTTGTCGCGCTCGGTATGGAGTCCGAGCGCAATACGACCGCAGAGTTTGGTAAATTTTTGCGCAGTGAAGTGGACAAGTGGGCATCTGTGGTGAAATCAACAGGGGCGAAAGCGGAATGATGGGTGCCGAATAATTTTTTAATTGAAGGATGTGTCATGCGATTGATTAGTTTTGAAGAAGATGGCGTTGCCAAAATTGGCGTACTGCGCGGTGGCGATTCCAATGAATACGTGGATTTGTCGCTGGTAGATCCGAGCCTGCCCATGGATATGACGGCTCTCTTGAAGATGGAGGGTGGTTTGCAAGCGGCAGCCGAGGCAGCGGAACACGTTCCTACATCAGCCTGCAATTTACTCACAGGGCTGCATGGTCACGGCTTTAAATATCTGCCCTTGATTCCTCATCCGGGCCAGGTCATTTGCATGGGACTCAACTATGCCGACCACGCCGCTGAGGGCGGACATTCACGTCCCGAGTACCCTAGCTTTTTTATGCGCGGTCCAAATTCTTTAATTGGACATAGCCAGTCCATCGTTCGCCCCAAAGCGTCTGCCAACTTGGACTACGAGGCTGAGTTGGCAGTTGTCATTGGCAAGCGTGCCAAGCATCTCACTAAAGAAAATGCACTTGATTGTGTAGCGGGTTACACCTGCTTTAACGACGGATCCGTTCGCGACTATCAGCGCAAAACAGGCCAGTGGACGATTGGTAAAAACTTCGACAAAACGGGCGCATTTGGTCCTTGGCTGGTCACGCCTGATGAGCTACCCGCTGGCGCAGCCGGACTTCGGATTCAGTCGCGCCTCAACGGCAAGATCATGCAAGACTCGAACACAGGCCTCTTTTTATGGGACGTCGTCGAAGCCCTTTGTATCATCACCGAGTGCATGACGCTGGAGCCTGGCGATGTGATTATTACGGGCACACCTGCTGGCGTGGGCTACGCCCGCAAGCCGCCTGTATGGATGGCGCCTGGCGATGTGTGCGAGATTGAGATTGATGGTATTGGCATCTTGAGCAGCACGATTGCAGACGAACACTAAAAATTATTTTCACTTTAAGGACAACATATGCAACATGCTATCGACACGCTCTTCACTAACGCCCGTACGCAAAATGGCTGGTTAGAGACTCCCGTTTCCGACGAGCAAATCAAAGCGATTTATGACATCGCCAAAATGGGCGCGACCAGCATGAACTGCCAGCCAGCTCGTTTTCAGTTTTTGCGTACTGCTGAGGCCAAAGCCAAACTCGCCGCTTGCGCATCGCCTGGTAATCAGGCCAAGATTATTGCCGCGCCCGTGGTGGCCATCATTGGAATGAATCCTGAGTTCTATAAAGAACTCGTGACCACCTTCCCACACAACCCGAACGCACGCGCGATTTTCGAGGGCAACGAGGGTTTGATTCAAGGCACAGCATTTAGAAACAGCACGCTACAAGGGGCTTACCTGATGGCCGCGGCCAAATTGCAAGGCTTGGACTGTGGCCCCATGTCGGGTTTTGTACCAGCCAAGGTGGACGAGGCATTTTGGGCGGGCACACCCGTGAAGACAAACTTTATCTGCTGCTTGGGTCACGGCGACGCATCCAAAGTGATGGGGCGTCTGCCGCGCTATAGCTTTGACGAGGTTTGCCAATTAGGCTAGGCTGCTGCGCACAAACTGGACATGTTGCCGTAATGTATAGACGCGATCAGTAAATTCCTCTGCAAACTTCGTTTTTTCAATCAATGAATCTATATGAGCCAGTTTGTTTTGAATTAAATCAAGATCATGCTTGGCTTTAAGGTCGAGCTCAATGATTTTTAGTTCGCCGTAGAGTCTGTACAGTTTTCGCTCTTGATGCCATTTTTGTGCTTCTGGAAAAAGTTTGACAACTGGTACAACAACGGCAAATAACGGAACCAAGATGAGCAGAAGTCGCTGAACAAAATTGGCTGCCCAAAATGGCATGTAGCGCTGCAAAAACGGCTTTCCCGAAGTAAAGTACCGCGTTGCTTCATCAGAGACAGGGTAATCCGCGCCTTTGAGTTGAGGAAACTCACCAGGACGATTGAGCGCTCCTCCCGAGTTGTGAACATGTGCTGCGGCATCTAGCAGTAAATAGGCAAGAGCTGGATGAATGTTTTCGCTGACGACTAAGTTGGCACTGGTAGACAGCAAGGTGATATCGTGATCTGGAATATTATTTTTTAAGTCAAATACCCCTTTGGGTATGCTGATAGTTTGTAAATAAGGCACGATACGCGATAGAGCTCCAGCGTGTGTTAAATCAACTATTTCCAAATCGGGCATATGGAGTAGTTTTTGTACAGACGCTGCTTCAGGCGCTGCAACAACAAACGCAGCATCAATTGATTTTTCAGCGAGTGCTTTAGTTGCAGCTGCACTTCCCATAGGCAACCACTGTGCATGATCAAACTCTAGACCAGCGGCTTGCAGCATATCCAGCGCTACCTTGCGCGTGCCGCTACCGTCGGCGCCTATTGCAATACGTAAACCCTTAAGTTGCTCGAGATTTCGAATGTTGGCTTTACGAGTAAAAATCCAAACAGGTTCATACGATACATTCGCCAAATTCTGTAACGCATCGTAGTTGTCGGCATGAGGCTCAATGCCTTGGCTAATAGTGCCTAGCCCGCCTTGAACAAACCCAGCGAGCACATCGCTTTTCGTGTCTTTCAATCGTTGGAGATTTTCCACTGATCCAGCCGATTCACGTACATCCAACGTAATGCCATCTTGTGCAAGCAGGGCTTTGTAGCGCAACGCATATTTGTAATAAGCCCCATCGCTTGCGCCTGCAGTAAAGATCAATGTTTTAGGGGGGGCAGGACTCAGGTAACGACTAAGCAACCAGCTTGCAAGTATGGCTAATAAGAGTGAGCACAGAACAATAGCGAGCTTTTGACGTTGAAAGAAATTGTTACGCGTAGTTGTCATAGTTGTTATTCCAATAAGTTTTTAATTTACATACTGGCGTAGTTAGGCCCACCACCGCCCTCGGGTGTGATCCACACAATATTTTGCGACGGGTCTTTGATATCGCAGGTTTTGCAGTGCACGCAGTTTTGGGCGTTGATTTGCAAGCGATCCGTGTTGTCCTCGTTCTTCACAAACTCGTACACGCCAGCGGGGCAATAGCGGCTCTCAGGCCCTGCATACTCGGCAAGGTTGATGCTAACAGGAACGCTGGCGTTTTTGAGCGTTAGATGTGAGGGCTGGTTTTCAGCATGATTGGTGTTACTCACAAACACGCTAGACAAGCGATCAAACGTGAGCACGTTATCTGGTTTGGGATATTGAATTGGCTCGCAGGCTGCGGCTGGCTTCAAGCTTTGATGATCAGCCTTTGTGCGGCGACGTGTCCAAGGTGGTGTTTTGATGCCAATTTTTGGCAAGAGCCAATGTTCGACAAAGGTCATCACCGAGCCCACAATGAAACCAGATTTAAACCAAATTTTGAAATTAGACGCAGATTTCAGTTCGTCATGCAGCCAGCTTTTGGCAAAGGCCTCGGGGAAGGCGGTTAGCTCGTCGTGCTGGCGACCTGCAATAACCGCATCAAAGGCAGCTTCGGCGAGTAACATCCCGCTCTTCATAGCGGCGTGGCTGCCTTTGATACGCGCGGCATTCATCATGCCCGCATCGCAGCCAATCAGTGCACCACCCTTAAACACCAGCTTGGGCAGGCTACCGAGTCCGCCGTTGTTGATGGCGCGTGCGCCGTAACTGATGCGCTTTGCGCCTTTTAAGTGCGAAGCGATGGTGGGATGCGTTTTCCAGCGCTGCATCTCTTCAAATGGGCTTAAGTATGGATTGCTGTAGTCAAGACCCGTGACGAATCCGAGAGTGACTTTATTGCCTTCTAAATGATACAAAAAGCCGCCACCAAAGGTTTGCATGTCCATCGGCCACCCTGCGCTATGAACCACCAGTCCTGGCTTGGCGAGCTCAGGAGGGACTTCCCATAGCTCTTTAATACCTAGGGCAAAGCTGGCAGGGTTTTTGCCTTCCATCAGGTTGAACTTCTCGATTAGTTGCTTGCCCAAGTGCCCGCGTGCGCCTTCGGCAAACACGGTGTATTTGGCGTGTAGTTCCATGCCGATTTGGAACTCATCTGTCGGCTCGCCTTCCTTCCCAACGCCCATATTGCCTGTGGCGATGCCCTTCACAGAACCGTCGTCGTTGTAGAGCACCTCAGCCGCCGCAAAGCCTGGGAAGATTTCTACGCCAAGGCTTTCCGCTTGCGTGGCCAACCAGCGCACCACGTTGGCAAGACTGACGACATAGTTGCCGTCGTTGTGCATATTGTTAGGAACAAGAAAGTTGGGAGTTTTGAAGCCGCCCGTTTTTGTCAAAACAAAAATCTCGTCCCCTGTGACGGGCTGGTTGAGTGGCGCGCCCAGCTCTTTCCAATTGGGGAAAAGCTCATTCATAGCGCGCGGATCCATCACGGCGCCGCTTAGGATATGGGCTCCCGGCTCGGAGCCTTTCTCTAACACGCAAACGGAGATTTCTTTGCCGCTGCTTGCTGCCAGTTGCTTGAGCTTGATGGCTGTGCTGAGTCCACCAGGTCCTGCGCCTACGATCACAACGTCATATTCCATGCTTTCGCGTGGGCCAAATTGAGTCAGAATTTCTTGCGAGGTCATGCTGGGGATTCCTGTAAGCGTTCAAGTAAAAATTGATTTTATGATGCTGAAATGAGATATTTAATCCCCGACAACAAAAAGCTCGTCTATCAATCCACTTTCCCCATGCGCTGGGGTGACATGGATGCGATGGGACATTTGAATAACACCATTTACTTTCGCTACTTTGAGACCGTTCGCATTGATTGGCTGCATGGCATAGGAGCCAAGCCAACGCCAAACGGGGAGGGCTTTGTGATTGCCAATGCAGTTTGTAATTTTTATAAACAGCTCGAGTTTCCCGCCAGCATTGTGGCCAAGCTCTACGTAAGCGATGTGGCACGCACCAGCTTTGAAACTTGGATTACTTTGGAGTTAGAAAACGAGCCAGATGTCATCTACGCCGCAGGCGGTTCGACCACGATTTGGGTGAACTCCATTGCCAAAAAAGCCGAAACGCTACCCGATTGGTTGCGCGAAAAATTGATCTAAGGCGCTCACATTGCCTTGAACAAGTGTCCATACAAGCGGCTCACAGCAAGGGTTTCAGCGCGACTGCGTAGTTTTAAGCTGACTTTGAAATTTTCGTCGCGGTGCACGGATGCGATGCTTGCAACCCGCACTACAGTACCGCGATGGACTTGCCAAAACACGTTCGAATCTAGCTGCGCGAGCAAATCTTTCAGCGGCGTGCGAATCAAATACTCTTGATCCGCTGTCAGCACACGGATGTACTTATCGGCGGCTTCAAAGTACACCACGTCTTCAATCGGGATCATCGAAATCGTACTGCCTTGCGCGGATGTTTTGCTGGCCTGAATCAAGCTAAGCCTTGCCTGCTGGGGCGTGGCGGCTAATAACAGATCGCGCAATTGCGCCGCAGTTTGGTCGTAGCTGTCAACGGGATTGCTAGAGGCGCGGTCTTGCAAGCGATCTTTTAACCTTGCCACTGTTTTTGCCAATCGCTCTGGGCGCACGGGTTTGAGCACATAGTCAATCGCTTGATTTTCAAACGCTTGCACGGCATATTGATCGAAGGCCGTCACGAAGACCAAGAGCGGTAAATCTTGCGGCGCAGGCAAGCTGGAAGCCAAGCTGGATGCGGCTTCCAGCCCTGTTAGTACGGGCATTTGAATGTCTAAAAAGAGCACGTCGGGTTGCAGCTTGAGTGCCAAATCGACGGCGCTTTGTCCGTCCCCCACGATGGCGCAAATCTCAAGTTCGGGCCACGCTTTGGCAAGCTCACGTTTAAGCGACTCAGCCAGTAGCGGCTCGTCTTCAGCAATAAGGGCAGAAATTGGTTTCATTGGATGGCACCGTAATTGGCATGGTGATGGTGACGCGAGTGCCTGTTGGCGAGTTGGCGGTCATTTCGACACTGGCTTGCCCCGCATACAGCGTTTCTAAACGCTCGC
>CANBRV010000073.1 GCA_947372005.1 Comamonadaceae bacterium
GAAGTTGTTTACGGCGGTAGACCCGATGGCGCAGCGATGGATGCGGATGGCAACTACTACGTGTGCTTGATGGAAGGACAGGCTATCTTGAAGCTCGCGCCCGATCACACCGAGCTGGCGCGAATCCCGACGCCCGTGCGTTTTGTGACCATGCCGTGTTTTGGTGGATCAGATTTAAAAACCTTGTTTGTGACCTCGCTGCGCGAGAACCGCACAGCGGAGGAGTTGGCAGAGCAGCCTGAACTAGGGCATGTGTTTTCTACGCGCGTGGATGTAGCGGGCGCGCCAGTCAATTTTTTTAAAGATTAGCCAGCGTATCAACCTGGGTGATACGCGTTTTCAGGAATCAGTTTTGCCATTTCAGCAGCAGTGCTGGCAGGATCAAGTTTGATCTTCATAAACCAGCCCGCATCCATCGGGTCGGTATTGGCAAGCGCTGGGTCAGCGCGTAGTGCTTCGTTCACTTCAATCACTTCGCCGCTAAGAGGCATGAACACGTCTGCTGCCGTTTTGACCGACTCGACCACCGCTCCCACATCCATCTGAGCAAAGGTTTTGCCAATGGCAGGCAAGTCAACAAACACGATATCGCCAAGCGCATCTTGTGCGTGTTGGCTAATGCCAATGGTGGCAGTCAGGCCATCCTCCGCGATACGCGCCCATTGATGTTCGTCTGTGAAGTAAAGAGACATAAAAACCTTATCGAAAGTGAGTCTAAATTGAATAAGGTCATTCTAAAATGATTCGATGAACACAAAAACCACCTCGGCTGCGCAAGCGACCAAACTGAACCCTGATTGGCTTGACGCTCAGTACAACAATCGGGCCTTAGTGCCAGACTACGCCAATTATTTTGTGCGCTGGAAAGCCTTGTCTAGCAAGGTGCGCGGCGATCAACTGTGCCGCTTGGATACGCCATATGGCGTGGGCGGCTCTGACGATATGAACGAGACGCTGGATATTTTTCCTAGTACATCTAGTCGTTCTCCCGTTCTCTTTTTTATCCACGGGGGCTATTGGCGCTCGCTCGATAAATCGGATCACAGCTTTATTGCCCCGCCTTTTACGCAGGCAGGTAATTGCGTGGTGATCCCCAATTACGCGCTATGCCCCAAGACAGATGGCGAGGCAGTCACGATTCCGTCTATCACGCTGCAAATGGTGCAGGCATTGGTTTGGACGTACCGCAACATCGCTAAGTTTGGTGGTGACCCACGGCGCATCACGGTGGTAGGACACTCGGCAGGCGGACACTTGGCCGCCATGATGCTGGCCTGTGCCTGGCAAGTGGTGTCAAGCGATTTACCTGCTGACTTGGTAAAAAACGCTGTCTCGCTCTCTGGCTTGTTTGACCTAGAACCCATCCGTCATACGCCGTTCTTGCAAGAGTCACTCAAACTTACAGCTGATGATGCTGCCAAAGCAAGTCCAGTGCGTGTGAGTGCGCCTGTGCGCGGCGCGTTTTATTCCTTTGCAGGCGCTGAAGAAAGCTCCGAGTTCATTAATCAAAACCTACTCTTGCAACGCGCTTGGGGCAAGGTGACCGTACCCGTGGCTGAAACGGTGGCGGGACGCAATCACTTCAGTATTTTGGATACGTTACTGCGCAGTGGTCACGCGCCGCATGAGACAGTCATGCGATTGCTGAAAGCTTAAATTTCTATGGGAAACCAGCCCACGCTTCTCTATTTCCCTATTGCGCATCGTGGCGGTAAACGTATGGCGTATTGGCAGTGGGGTGAACCTGCTGCCAAGCATCTCGTTGTCTGCGTGCATGGATTAACGCGTCAAGGACGGGATTTTGATGTGCTCGCGCAAGCCATACTGGACAAGGCCTCCCGCACAGGTGAGTCGGTATGCGTGATTTGCGTTGATATTGTTGGACGCGGCCAAAGTGACTGGCTGAATGATCCCATGGAGTACGTCATCCCGCTCTATGCGCAAGACATGATGGCATTTTTGACAGCGCGGCATATATCTAACCCTTACACCACGCTGGATTGGGTGGGGACGAGTATGGGGGGCTTGATTGGCATGGCGACACTGGGTGCCATAGGTCTGGGGGTGGTCAAGTTGCCTGTGGCTGCAACACATTTGGTGCTCAACGATGTGGGGCCAACAATCGAATGGACATCATTGGTTCGCATTGGGCAGTATCTGGGGCGGCATTCGCCAGCTGTGGGTATTTTTGAAACGGAGCAAGCGGGTGCTGATGCCATGTGGCTTGTTTCCAGCAGTTTTGGGCCGCATACGTCAGAGCAGTGGCTAGCGCTGTCTAAACCGCAGCTCAAAAGATGTGCGGATGGTAAATTCACCTTGTGCTATGACCCATCGATTGCGCTGGCCTTTAAAGCCGTTAACCAAGAGCAAACTGTGGCAGGTGAAGCCATGATGTGGCAGCTCTACGAGCACATCACGGCAAAAACCTTGATGACACGTGGTAAAGATTCTGATTTGCTGTCACCAGCGACAGCAAAAGCTATGACCGAGCGAGGCCTCAAAATGCCTGTGCCAGCTCGCTTAGTCGAATTTGCAGGCGTTGGGCATGCGCCTACTTTTGTAGCTAAAGATCAACACGACCTAGTTGTCGATTTTTTAATGAACTGAATATGAAAAAAATAATTAGCACCATCGCTGTAAGCCTTATGGGTTTTGGCCTGCAGGCCGTGCAGGCCCAGAACGTCCAGTCCACATGGCCTAGTAAGCAGCTACGGTTTTTAGTGGCCGCACCAGCGGGAAGTTCGCTGGATGTCATTGCTAGGTCGATGGCTGACAAGCTCAGCCCTCGCGTCGGTCAGCCCGTTGTGGTTGAAAACGTAGCGGGCGGCAGCGGCACGATTGCTACCAATATGGCTGCCAAAGCCGCGCCTGACGGTCACACCTTTGTGCTGTCATTCAACGGCCCGCTTGCCTTTACGCAGTTCATCAGTAAGCTGCCGTATGACCCAGCCAAAGACCTCACGCCCGTCATCATGACGACCAGTCAGCCCAATGTGTTGGCCGTGAATTCCAGTTTACCTGTCAAAACTACGCAGGAGTTGGTGACTTTTTTGCGTGCGAATCCTGCCAAATACAACTACGCCAGTGTGGGCGTAGGCTCTAGCTCGCATTTGGCGATGGAACTTTTCAAGTCGGAGGCGAATATTTTCGCCACGCACATCCCCTACAACGGCTCGCCTCCCGCAACTTTTTCGGTGGCGGCTAACGATACACAGATGATTTTTACGATTCCCACCATCATCATGCCGCAGGTCAAAGCAGGCAAGATGCGGGCGTTGGCGGTCAGCTCACCCAAGCGGTTTTCTATCCTGCCTGATATTCCGACAGTTCGAGAGAGCGGCATCAAAGAGCTTGCTAAATTTGAAGCGCTCGCATGGAATGGCATCTTGGTTCCAAGTGCCACGCCAAAATCTGTTGTGGAGCGGATGAACCGTGAGTTTGATGCGGTACTTAAAGACGAATCCGTTCGAGCACGGCTTACAGCCGCTGGCTTAGAAGTCGTGGGTGGCTCGGCTGAGAGTTTCGCCAGCACCTTGACGGCTGAGACAAAAAAATGGAAAGCGATTATTCAGCAGTTAGGAATAAAACAGGAATGAGACTTGCATGATGAGGGTTCATGACTACTGAGCTTGCCAATCTCACTTCCCGTGCCCGCGATTTCGCCGCTGTTCTCATTAGCGATGTGCGCCTATCTTCAAGCGAAACCGCCTTGGATCACGCGGCGGCTGTCGCTGCGATTGCCTCACAGCTAGACAATTCGGACGAGTTGCAAGCTGCCTGCTATTTGCTCTATGCGGTTGATCACTTAAACAAACCGCTAGAGGTACTGACTAAAAATTTTGGTGAAAGTGTGGCGCGGTTGACCGTCGAAACACGCCAGCTGATTGAGCTGCAAGATCGTTCGCGCAACACCACAGACGACGGGATACTGGCGAAGTCGCAGACAGAAAATATCAGGAAGATGCTGCTCGCATTTGGACGTGATTTGCGGGTGGTGCTTTTGCGTTTAGCGTCCCGCCTGCAGACGCTGAGGTTTTATGCGGCAACTAAAACGACGCCTCCGCTGGACTTGGCACGCGAAACACTGGATGTTTTTGCTCCGCTTGCCAATCGTCTTGGGATTGGTCAAATCAAGTGGGAATTAGAAGACCTTAGTTTTCGATTTTTAGAGCCGCAAACCTATAAGCAGATTGCCTCCTTGCTGGAGGAAAAGCGTAGCGATCGAATTACCAAAACCGAGGCACTGCGCGTGCAGTTGGCAGCAGATCTCCAAGCCCAAAAAATCAAATGCATGGTCGATGCAAGACCCAAGCATATTTATAGCATTGTCAAAAAAATGCGCGGTAAAGATCTGCCTTTTGAGCGCGTATTTGACGTGCGTGCGATGCGAGTGCTCGTGGACTCTGTGAACGATTGCTATGCCGCGCTAGCTCTTATCCACACTCGCTTCACGCCGATTACGGAAGAGTACGACGACTACATTGCAAAGCCAAAATCGAATGGCTATCAGTCGCTGCACACGGTGGTGCGGGATGATTTTGCGGGCGGCGCGAATCGCCCCATCGAAATTCAAATTCGCACGCATCGGATGCACGAGCATGCCGAGCAAGGCGTCGCGGCGCATTGGGCGTACAAAGAAGCAGGCGCGAAGGGGTACAGCGGCGTGCAGGCGGGCGGGGACTACGATCGCAAGATCGCGATGCTGCGAGCGTTGCTCGATTGGGAGCGTGAGGTTTCAAGCGGTCATACAGAAGAAAGTGCGAGAGACGGCGGCGTAAAGTTAGATACATCGCTGCTGCAAGACCGTATTTATGTGCTTACGCCCGAGGCCGCCATTATCGATTTGCCGCAAGGCGCAACGCCTGTCGATTTTGCGTACCAGCTACATAGCAATATTGGTCATCGCTGCCGCGGTGCAACGGTGGACGGTGTGCTGGTGCCGCTCAACACTAAGCTGCAAAGCGGTCAGACTGTCGCCATCACAACAATCAAAGAGGGCGGACCATCGCGTGATTGGCTGAATCCTGAACTTGGGTTTATGGCAAGCGCCAGAGGCCGTGCCAAAGTGCGCGCTTGGTTCAATGCGCAAGTTTTAGATGAGACGATTGCGAGAGGACGCGAAGCAGTAGAAAAACTGCTTCAGCGCGAGGGCAAGACGGCAACAAAGTTAGAGGATTTAGCCGATGCGCTGGGCTTTAAGTCCGCTGACGATTTATTTGAATCTGTCGGTAAGGATGAGTTTTCGCTCAAAACGATTGAAACGCATTTCAAACCAGCGACGGATTTGTTGCCGCCTGATGAGTTTTTAATTTATAAGAAATCGAAAGCCAAAAAACATTCCAACGATAAAAGTGGCGTCCTCGTTGTCGGTGTGGATTCGCTGATGACGCAGCTTGCCAAGTGCTGCAAGCCTGCACCCCCTGACACGATTGGTGGTTTCGTCACGCGAGGTAAGGGCGTCAGTATTCACCGTGCCGATTGCTCTAACTTTGTCCAAATTGCAGCGCGTTCTAGCGATCGCGTGATTGATGTATCGTGGGGAAATGCCATAACAGATAAGGCTTTTAAGCCTGTTTACCCTGTAGATGTGAGTGTTCAGGCGGCAGACAGAAATGGTCTGTTGCGAGATATTTCTGAAGTGTTTTCAGCAGCCAAAATTAACGTGGTCGGCGTGCAAACGCAGTCGGTCAAAGGAGCTTCGGGATCGACCGCTTGGATGACGTTTACGGCTGAGGTGAGTGATACATCCAAGCTGTCGCCCGTGATGGCCACGATTCGAAAAGTAGCAGGTGTTCGTGTGTGTACACGGCGCTGAACTAGCCACCCGCTAAAATTAATTTTTTAGGAGTTCTCAACTTGAACAAAATTTATCCCTCCGCCCGCGCAGCGCTAGACGGTGTCATCGCCGATAACCAATTGATTGCTGTCGGCGGTTTTGGCCTGTGCGGCATCCCCGAAGCCTTGATTGACGCGGTCAAAGACTCTGGCGTCCAAAATTTGACGGCTATTTCTAACAACGCGGGTGTTGATGATTTCGGTCTCGGTAAGTTATTGCAAACGCGCCAAATCAAAAAAATGATTTCCTCCTATGTGGGCGAAAACAAAGAGTTCGAGCGTCAATATCTGGCGGGTGAACTGGGCTTAGAGTTCACGCCGCAAGGCACGTTGGCTGAGAAGCTGCGTGCAGGTGGTGCGGGCATTCCTGCCTTCTTTACCAAGACGGGTGTGGGCACGGTGGTGGCGGACGGCAAAGAGCTACGCGAGTTTGATGGCGAGACCTATGTGATGGAGCGTTCTCTGGTGCCAGACGTGTCACTCGTGAAGGCTGATGTAGCAGACAAATCGGGTAATTTGCGCTTTCGCTTAACCGCGCGGAACTTCAATCCCGCTGTGGCGATGGCGGGAAAAATCTGCATTGTCGAAGTTGAAAAAATTGTCGAGACTGGCGAGCTAGCGCCCGACGACATTCACTTGCCGGGCATTTACGTGCACCGCATTGTGCTGAACGCAACGCCTGAAAAGCGGATTGAAAAACGAACGATTACAGAAAAGGCGGGGGTTTAATCATGGCCTGGAGTCAAGACCAAATGGCGGCGCGTGCTGCTAAAGAATTACAAGACGGTTTCTACGTGAACCTCGGCATTGGCATGCCCACGTTAGTGGCGAACCATGTGCCATCCACCATGGATGTGTGGCTACAAAGCGAAAATGGCATGCTGGGCATTGGCGCATTTCCGATTGATGCCGAAGTCGATGCCGACCTCATCAATGCGGGCAAACAAACGGTGACCACCATCAAAGGCTCGTCCATTTTTGGTAGTCACGAAAGTTTTGCCATGATTCGTGGCGGCAAGATTAATCTCTCCATCTTGGGCGCGATGCAAGTCAGCGAGCACGGCGATCTGGCCAACTGGATGATCCCAGGCAAGATGGTCAAAGGCATGGGCGGCGCGATGGATTTGGTGGCTGGCGTGAAGCGCGTGATTGTGCTGATGGAGCACGTTGCCAAAAAGAAAGACGGCACAACCGACATGAAAATTCTGCCAAGCTGCACCTTGCCACTGACTGGCAAAGGCGTAGTTGATCGCATCATCACCGACCTTGCAGTGATGGATGTGACACCTGAAGGTTTGAAAGTCATCGAACTCGCTGATGGTGTGACGATGGAAGAGCTGCAAAGCAAGACGGGCGTGGCTTTGCTGTCATAAGCTAGCAAGGGCACATGAAAGAAATCGTCTACCCCGTCCGCGTTGAATTTGGTCATTGCGATCCTGCTGGCATTATTTGGTATCCCAATTTTTTCCACTGGATTGATTCGGCATCGCGTTATTTTTTTGAGCAATGCGGCGTGCCGACTTGGGCGGAAACCACGCGAACGATGGGCGTGATTGGTACGCCGATTGTGGACACCAAAGCCACGTTTTTAAAGACGGCGACGTATGGCGAAAACTTGGGCATTCACACTTCTATTCCTGAATGGCGCGAAAAGAGTTTTGTGCTGCGCTATGTCGTGCGCCGCATGAACAAGGACGGCTCCATTGACGACATCATGCAAGCTGAGGACGTACGCATCTTTGCTGCCAAGCGCGAGGACGGTAAAAACGGTATCCGCGCTGTGCCGATTCCACCTAGCATCCGCGAGCTGTGCGAATAATTTAATTAGCGCTTTGAGCTGCTGATAAGAGATCAGCACCAGCCACCCGAACGGCAGCCAATATCTCTCGTTTAGTTGTGTCATGAAGCATGGCTCGTGCAATCATCACGGCACCCACGTTTTGAGCCATCAAGGCCCATGCCTTATTGCTTGACCCGGTGATGTCTGTGACTGCATTTTTGAGTTCGACTATTCCTGCCTCGAATGCACGCTTGACCTCATCGCTAGAGCGTGCAACTTCTGACGCTAGAGAAGGAACAGGACACCCGCTGGCTGATGCATGCACATGGTTCAAGTGCAAGTAAATGTTTAATATCTTTTGCATGGCTTGGTAGTCGCCAAGCTCGACGCCATCGTAACGACGTTTCGTTTTATCGAGTTCCGCTGTGATGAGTGCAGAAAAGAGTGCGTCTTTGTTGTCAAAGTGCTTGTAGAGCGACCCAGTTGTCAGGCCTGCTGCGCCCGCTAGTGCATCGACACCGCTAGCGGCAAACCCATGCTGTTTAGCATGACTTCCGCTCGCTAACAGCAGCTGTTGCCGTACCTCTTCTTTGTGATTTTTTGGATAACGCATGTGATTTTAAATTTTATCTAAATAACTGCTAGCGAATGCTCAAGGGTAAACCATGAGTTCTGTTTAGACCAGTCCATTCTAGAATTAGATAACGATTATTATCCAATAAATTAAAATCGTTCAACTCACCCTCCACTTCAAAAGGAAATGACATGACGCCGCTTCACAAAATCGCTCTGGGCCTATCTGCATGCGGCACCTTCATCGCTAGCGCAGCTTTCACGACAGCCTTGCACGCTCAAACCTTCCCCACCAAACCCGTTACGCTGATGGTGCCTTACCCAGCAGGTGGTGGTTCGGATGTTTTGGCACGCAGCGTGAACACAACGCTAGGTAAAGAGTTGGGGCAACCCGTCGTGATTGAAAACTTAGGCGGCGCAAGTGGCTCTATTGGCGCTCAAAAAGTGTTGAACGCACCCTCCGATGGCTATTACCTGTATCAGGGTTCGCCCAATGAACTCATTTTGGCGGGCTTGGCCAATAGCGCTGTCAAGTTCAAACCCGAGGATTTCCGCGCCGTGCAGATTATTGGTAATTCGCCCATGGCCATCATCGTGCGCCAAGAGCTACCTGTTAATAACGCTGACGAGCTAGTGGCCTATGCGACCAAAGTGGCCAAAGAAGGTAAGCCGCTAACTTATGCCAGCGTGGGCATCGGATCTTTGTATCACTTGCTAGGGGAGCAAATATCCAAGCAAACGGGCATCCCCATGACGCACGTGCCCTACAAAGGTCTTGCCGATGTGGTGCGCGATTTGATTGGCAACCAAGTCGATATGTTCATCACGCCGTATGCCATACCGCAAGTGACCATGGCTAAGCAAGGTCGTTTTAAGTTCATTGCAGCCTTGTCGCCTAATCGTCAAAAAAACCTTCCCGATGTTCCAACTGTGGACGAAGGCAAAGTACTTAAAGGTTTTCACCACAGTATATGGAACGGCTATTTTGTGAAGAAAGATACGCCAGAGGTCATCGTGCAGACGTTTCACAAAGCGATCATTAATACCTTGACAGATCCAACCATCAAAACCAGTTTAGAAGCACAAGGCGGCGAATTGGCAAAGCCATTGAGCCTGGAGCAAACCAGCAAAGTTTATGTAGACGGTGTCAATCAGTTCCGCGCCATTGCCAAGTCCATCAATTTGCAGCCGCAATAGCAGGCTCGGTTGAGAGACATAAATCCCTGATTTAGAAAATCACGCCATGAAAACCCAAATCACAGAAATGTTCGGTATCCAGCACCCCATCATTCAAGGCGGGATGCACTACGTGGGCTTTGCTGAATTGGCCGCTGCGGTCTCCAACGCTGGGGGACTTGGCATCATCACAGGACTCACCCAGCGCACGCCCGAAGCGCTGGCGGCCGAGATCAAACGCTGCCGCGAGATGACGGATAAGCCCTTCGGTGTGAACCTCACGTTCTTGCCAACAGTGAGCTC
>CANBRV010000074.1 GCA_947372005.1 Comamonadaceae bacterium
TCGACGTTAAAGCCCGAGATTTGTTTTTTGAATCCACCCGCGCCAAGCAGCAGGTTTTCGTCAGGAACAAAGCAGTTATCAAAGTGCAACTCGGACCATTCTTCTCCACTCATAAAGCTGGAGGGTTTGCCAACCGTGAGGCCAGGGGCATCACGGTCTACAACAACAGAGCCAATCGCACCCACGCCTTTTGCAGATTCACGCCTCTCTGATTCCGAATGCTCGAATCGGACATAGACCAAAAACGCCGTGGCCGTGGGGCTGTGTGTGGAGAACACTTTTGTGCCATTGATTTTGTAGCCACCATGCACCTTTGTTGCCATGGTTGCTAGCTCCGTCACGGCCGATCCTGCACCAGGCTCGCTCATGCCCAGCCCAATCAGGGTGCGGCCTGCGAGGAGGTCGGTCAGATATTTTTCTTTGAGTCTTGGGCTCGCATACTCGGCAAACGTGCGAATCGGCCCGAAGTTGCCCGCCTGTAGCACGTCAGCACTTTTGGGGCAGTGCAGCGCCACCGTTTGGATGGCGATCACAGCGTCCATGAGTGTGCCGCCTTGCCCGCCATCCGCCTCGCTCATGGTGATGCCCAGTAAGCCGTTTTCAGCGAATAACTTGGCGACATCCCACGGGTACTCGTGGCTGTGCGCACGCGCTAAAGCGCTGGGCGCTAGCTCGGTGCGGGCGAGTCTGTCAACGCTATCCGCAAAGGCGACTTGATCAGGGGTGAGGTTGAAGTTCATAAAGGGCAGTGTCGCTAACTTCGGCACTCATGTAAACTGCATGACACCTATATCAGCTATGCTTTTTATCGATGGATTTAAAACAACTTGAATACTACGTGGCTGTCGTTGAAAAAGGCAGCTTTAGCCGAGCCGCCATCGCCCTCAATCTTGCTCAGCCCAGCGTGAGCCGTCAAATAGCGCTGTTGGAGCAAGAGCTGGGGCAACGCCTGCTGGAGCGAACAGGCAGAGGCGTGACAGCTACCGAAGCGGGGTTAGCACTGCTTGGCCACGCGCGAGTCATGATTGACTCTGCCGCACAGGCAAAATTTCAAATCAAAGAAATGAGCACCGAACCCACAGGAAAAATTGTTTTAGGACTCCCGCACCGAGTCGCGTCAAGCCTGTGCGTCCCTTTGATTGCGGCGTTTCGCACGCAATTACCCAGAGCGATGATGTCGGTGGTAGAGGGACTTAGCCTCTCCGTTCGAGAAGGATTGATCGCTGGCCGCATCGATATGGGGTTGCTCTTCGATCCAGCGCCCACACCCTTGCTCACCTACGAACCTTTAATGCGTGAGCAATTATTGCTGGTGACACCAAAATCATTCGCCCTCAAACGCCAAGTCAGTCTTGCGGATTTGACGCAATTCCCCATGATCCTCCCCAGTGCCCCCAACCCCATTCGCACCTTAGTCGATGCCGTTTTATTGCCTAAAAAAATCGTGTTGAATGTGATTGCAGAAGTGGGTGCCGTTCACACTGCCATGCAATTGGTAGCGCACGGCGTGGGCTGCGCCATCCTGCCTGAAAGCGCCATTACACACAGCGGCACAGCAAAGACAAAAATCAACTATGCGCAGATTGGCCCACCTACCATGTGGAATACGCTGGTATTGGCGATTCCCACTTCGGGTCCGATGAATCGACTTCAGCAAGAAACTGCCAAGCTGTTACGCGCCATTGATTTCAGAGGTTCATAAGAAATTCATCGGTCAAAATAGAGCCTATGAATATCGTAATTCCTGATGACTATCAAAACTGCGTGACAAGCTTGGCTTGCTATCAAAAACTAGCGAGACACAGTGTCACAATTTATAACGACACAGTCAAAAACCTAGACGACTTGGTCGCTAGATTCAAAGACGCTGATGCCATCGTTCTGACACGCGAGCGAACACGCATCACCGACGAGCTGTTAGTGCGATTGCCCAAGCTGAAACTGATTTCGCAAACGGGCAAGGTCGCCAATCACATCGATATGGAGGCCTGCAAAAAGCACGGCGTGACTGTGATGGAAGGCAGTGGCTCGGGCGCGGCAACGGCAGAGCTTGGGATGCTGCTGATCTTGTCCAGCTTGCGTCGATTTACTGAAGAAGTGGTGCGTATGCAAAACGGCCAGTGGCAAGGCTTCGTTGGGCGTCAATTGCAAGGCAAAACTTTGGGGGTTTTAGGGTTTGGGCGCATTGGTGAACAAACCTGCCAATTAGGACAAGCCTTTGGTGCAAAGCCTGTGGTTTGGGGACGCCCAAGTAGCCTTGCAAAAGCCACTATCAAAGGCTTTGCGGTAGCAAGCACGCGCGAAGCATTCTTTAGTACCTGCGACATCATCAGCGTGCAATTGCGTCTTAGCAAAGAGACACAAAATTACGTCACAGCAGCTGATTTGGCGTTGATGAAATCCGATGCTATTTTTGTCAACACCAGCCGCGCCGAGTTAGTTGAAGAAGGCGCTCTCTACAACGCACTCAAGCTAGGACACCCTGGCTTTGCTGCCGTAGATGTGTACGAGGAAGAGCCTTTGATTGGCATTCGTCATCCGCTGCAAGACTTGCCCAATTGCCTGTGCTCACCGCATATTGGGTTTGTAGAACGGGACAACTACGAAGCTTATTACGGTACAGCGTTTGACAATATCAACACGTTTTTTAACAATTACCCATAAAAAAACGGCACTATAAAGTGCCGTTTTTTATTTATCGAAGCACTAATTAGTCTTCAACAAAAGCCTCTTCACGCTTCTTGCTAATCGCTGGTGATAGCACAATTGCCAAGAGTAATACGGCGGCAACTAGCAATCCTGCTGACAAAGGACGTGTCACGAACACGCTCCAGTCACCACGTGATAACAAGAGCGCACGGCGCAGGTTTTCTTCCATCATGGGGCCTAAGATAAAGCCGAGCAGCAAAGGCGCAGCCTCTACTTTTAGCTTGGCAAATATATAGCCGATGAAACCAAACGCTGCCACCATCCAAATATCAAACGTATTGTTATTGGTGGAATACACGCCAATCGCGCAGAACAAAATGATCGCAGGGAACATGAAACGATAAGGCACGGTGAGCAACTTGATCCACATGCCAATGAGTGGCAGATTCAAAATCACCAGCATCAAGTTACCAATCCACATGGACGCAATCAGGCCCCAGAAGAGTTCTGGATTGCTCGTCATCACCTGAGGACCCGGTTGGATGTTGTGAATCGTCATCGCGCCAACCATGAGCGCCATCACAGCGTTCGGTGGAATACCCAGCGTCAAGAGTGGAATGAACGAGGTTTGTGCGCCGGCGTTGTTAGCAGACTCTGGTCCTGCAACACCGCGGATATTGCCTTTGCCAAATTCAATTTCACCCGGCTTCAGTTTGATTTTTTTCTCAAGCGTATAAGCCGCAAAAGCTGCCAAAAGTGCGCCACCACCTGGAAGCACGCCTAAGAGCGATCCCAGCGTCGTGCCACGTAGCACCGCAGGTAGCATATGCTTGAAGTCGTCTAGCGTTGGGAACAAACCCTTCACTTCGGCAGTAAAGATTTCTCGGTCACCTTCAGGTTGCGCCAAATTAGTAATGATTTCGCCATAGCCAAACACACCCATTGCCACCACCACAAAGCCAATACCGTCAGTCAGCTCTGGAATGTCAAAACTAAAACGTGCCACGCCTGAGTTGACGTCAGTACCGACTAAACCCATGAGTAGACCCAGCACAATCATGGCAATCGCCTTGAGCAAAGATCCCGAGGCCAACACCACGGCGCCAATCAAGCCCAAAATCATGAGCGAAAAGTATTCGGCGGGACCGAACTTAAACGCAAGCTCAGTCAATGGCGGCGCGAACGCAGCCAAAATCACGGTGCCGACACAACCCGCAAAGAAAGAGCCAAGGCCTGCAGCCGACAGCGCGGGACCTGCCCTGCCTTGCCTTGCCATTTGATAGCCATCAATACAGGTGACGACTGACGAAGACTCGCCTGGCAAGTTCACCAAAATTGCCGTTGTAGAGCCGCCGTACTGGGCACCGTAATAAATGCCAGCCAGCATGATCAGAGCAGCGATCGGAGGCAAAGCATAAGTTGCAGGCAGCAGCATCGCAATAGTGGCAACTGGACCAATGCCTGGGAGTACGCCAATCAGCGTACCCAAAATACAACCGATAAAGGCGTAGAGCAGATTTTGCGCCGTAAAGGCAACACCAAAACCTAAGGACAGGTTACTAATTAAATCCATCATGGTCTATATCTCCTTAACCTGTAATAAATGTTGGCCACATTGGAATTTGCAAACGCAAGCCATCAATAAATGCCCACACGCTCAAGAAGCACATCGTGGAAATTAGCAACGCTAGTTGAATCGCGTTTTCATCTTTAAAGCCAAAGTTGTGTACGATTTTTGGCGTTAATACGATGAGTGCAATGGCGAGAACAATTTTGAACTCCATCTCGGCCAAGAAACCAAGGCCAGTTGCAAAAGCTTTCAAATCAGTCGACATGCTAATGTTGTACAGCCCATAAGCAAAGGCCAACACCGCTACACCTAACATGACCTTTTTAAACGTTGGGTTGCCAGCTAATTTTGTAAAAATTAAAGGCAGAAGAAAACTTAAGAATCCATATAACACTAGTGCTGTTAGTAACACACACACAACAAGAAATGGCAAATCACCTAACAATGCTTGCAATTTAGGAAATTGCTTAGCAACGACTAAACCAAGAGCAGTAATTGGAATGGCAATAAAAAATCCTCGAAACATTGCCTTAGGTGGATTAGATTTATCGGCCAAACCACCAACAGCAACTAAAACAAAAATACCCACAACCAAGCCTAAAACTGGCAACCCAATGCTTGGCAAGCCTCCAAGTGCCATACCAAATAAAACATTGGCGCCCAAGACGAACATGATTGGCTTCCAAGCCCAGCTGCCCACTTTGTCGCCGTCGACGCCATGTGCCGGGTTATGAACCATAGAGTAAAAAACAATGCCCGCACCTAAAACTGCTAGCAAAATACCAAGCAAGAGCGGAAAATAGCCAGGACCCATCCGAGCTGCATTACCAACGTTGTATTTAGTGGCGCCAATTGCGAAAACAGCACCAACTACAAGGAACATTAGTCCCGAGAAAAAGTCCTTCTGACTTTTAATTTTCATACCTTGACTCCATGGATAAACGAAAAGAGTGATTGTTGACTAAATAAGTGCCGTTTGGCATGTGGTTTACACCTAGAAACTTACAGACGGCTCACTAAGGCAAAATCAGTGTATGAGATCTTCCCCCACATTGCTAGACCAACGTCAACGCCCTTTGCGCGATCTGCGCATCAGCATCACGGATCGTTGCAACTTTAGATGCAGTTACTGCATGCCCAAGGAAGTATTCGACAAAAATTATGCTTATCTGCCACAAACGAGCCTGTTATCGTTTGAAGAAATCATGCAACTTGCCTCAATTTTTGCAGCCAATGGGGTTCAAAAAATTCGCTTGACGGGCGGTGAGCCGCTCCTACGCAAGAATATTGAAGTCCTGATCGAGATGCTCGCTCAACTCCGTACGCTAGAGGGTAAGCAGCTTGATTTGACACTCACCACCAATGGCTCACTGCTTAAGAAAAAAGCGCAAAGCCTTGTCAATGCTGGCTTGCAGCGAGTGACTGTCAGCCTAGACGGATTAGACGACGCCGTGTTTAAGCGCATGAACGATGTGGATTTTCCTGTGCAAGATGTGCTGGATGGCATCGCGGCGGCAAAGGCGGCAGGACTCGGCATCCACTCGCCAATCAAAGTCAATATGGTGGTCAAGCGCGGTACTAACGATGACCAAATTTTGCCTATGGCGCGGCATTTCAAAGGCTCAGGTGTGGTGCTGCGATTCATCGAATACATGGATGTGGGCTCGACCAACGGCTGGGACATGACGGAAGTGATGCCATCCAAAGACGTTGTGGCGCGCATTCACGCCCAAATGCCTCTGGTGCAACTAGATCCCACGGTGCTGGGCGAAACGGCAGAGCGCTGGGGCTATGCTGACGCGAATGGTCAGCATGACAAGCATGCGGGTGAAATCGGTGTGATCAGCAGCGTCACGCAAGCTTTTTGCGCGGACTGCAATCGCGCAAGGCTCTCAACTGAGGGGAAACTGTATTTGTGCCTCTTTGCTACGCAAGGCCATGACCTACGGGGCTTGCTGCGCGGAGGGTCTAGCGATCAAGCGATTTCTGCTGCGATTCAGGATATTTGGCAAGGACGCCGTGACAACTACTCCGAACTTCGCGCCAGTGGGTTTGCACCAAAAACTATCAACATCAAGCGTGTTGAAATGAGCTATATTGGCGGGTAATCGATGGACGAAAATGACATCACAGCCATCGTTTTAGCGGGAGGACGCGGTACCCGCATGGGTGGTGTCGATAAAGGATTGCAACTATTTAACGGCAGACCACTTGCCCTGCAAGCCAAGCAGCGCTTGGCTTCGCAGGTGGGGCGTGTCATCATCAATGCCAATCGAAATTTGGATACCTATCGAACTTTAGGCTGCGATGTGTATCCTGACGACGACGCAGAATTTGCGGGTCCGCTCTCAGGTTTTGCCGTAGGACTTGCGCATTGCCAAACGCCGTATTTACTCACCGTTCCGTGTGACTCGCCGCGCTTTCCAATCGACCTAGCTCATCGACTTGCAATCAATATGCAAAAAGACCTAGCGCAAGATGACTATGACATTGCGATGGCTGCACAGGGAGGCTGGACGCAACCCGTTTTTTGCTTAATCAAACGAACGTTGTTATCCGACTTGCTTGAATTTATGGCAAGCGGCAAGCGAAAAATTGACGCTTGGACAGCTCAGCACAAAACCGTTATTGTGAACTTTGATGCGCCGCACGATGACCCGCTAGCTTTTGCTAATGTCAACACATTGAGCGAGCTATCGGCTCTCCAACAGCAAACTTAAATCACTTTTTCGGCACGCAAGGCAGCTAACTGCTCAGTACCATAGCCCAATTGCGCCAGCACTTCATCCGTGTGCTCCCCCAAGAGCGGTGAACGCGTGACGACCGTTGCACTATCTGATAGTTTGATCGGATTGCCCACTGTGATGTATTCACCGCGAACAGGATGGTCGACCTTCACCAGCGTGCCGGTTTCATACAACGATTGGTCCGCTGCAATCTCTTTCATCGACAAAATCGGACCGCAAGGGATATCGTATTTGTTGAGAATATCCATCGCCTCGAACTTCGTTTTCGTCATCGTCCATTGCTCAATAGTGGCGAAGATTTTTTTGAGATGCAAAAGCCGCGCTTTGGGTGTGGCATACGCCTCATCCGTCTTCCAATTCGGTTTACCAATGACATCGCAAATGGCGCCCCAAACAGGCGCTTGCGTAATGAAATAAATGTACGCATTCGGATCCGTTTCCCAGCCCTTGCATTTCAAAATCCAACCTGGCTGGCCACCGCCCGAAGCGTTGCCCGCACGCGGTACGGCATCGCCAAACTCACCGTCGGGGTATTGTGGATATTCCTCCATGACACCTTTGCGCTCTAGGCGCTGCTGGTCACGTAGTTTGACACGGCATAGATTTAAAACGCCATCCTGCATCGCAACCGACACACGCTGACCTTTGCCTGTTGTTGTACGCTGAAACAGGGCGGTGACAATGCCCAGCGCCAAATGCAGACCTGAGCCAGAGTCGCCAATTTGCGCGCCAGTCACCATCGGTGGGCCATCATCGAAACCCGTTGTAGAAGCTGCGCCGCCCGCGCACTGCGCCACGTTTTCGTAGACTTTGCAATCTTCATAGGGGCCAGGACCAAAACCTTTGATGCTTGCCATCACCATACGCGGGTTTAGCTCTTGGATACGCTCCCATGTAAAACCCATGCGATCCAATGCACCAGGCGCGAAATTTTCAACTAATACATCGCAAGTTTGGATGAGTTTTTCAACCACCTCTTTACCTGCTGGGTTCTTAGTGTTCACCGTAATAGAGCGTTTGTTATGGTTTAGCATGGTGAAATACAGGCTATCTGCATCAGCCACGTCGCGCAATTGCCCGCGTGTAGCGTCGCCCTCACCCGCTCGCTCTAGCTTAATCACATCGGCACCAAACCACGCCAGTAGCTGCGTGCAAGTGGGTCCTGATTGAACGTGCGTGAAATCGAGAATACGAACGCCAGACAACGCTTGAGAAGAAGATGTAGGACTCATGAAAACTCCAAAATATAGATGCTAATTATCGTGCCATCAGACCGCTGCGCTTCGATTTTTCGCTAGCCAGCTATTCACCAAAACAACCGTTTGGTCAACGCTAGGGTGAGACATACCCAGCTCGCCCGCCAAGGCTTGCACAATCAAATCGACGCGCTCAATATTGACGGCGCCTGCCGCCAAAGCGCGGGCCGCAGAAGACGGCTTCGCTAACCCGTCAGCAGCCTCTGCGTATTTTTTAAACGGGACCAAATCATCAGGCGAGGCACCCAAAGCCACGCAAAGCTTCGCAACCCACTCATAAACGTCTTGCGAAGCAGGTAAATCGTGCAAAATCGCTTCGCGAATAGGTCGCATGCCATCTGCCTGAATGCAGCGGTAGTTACCTGTCAAGAGCATGCTCCATTTGGCAAGCGGCACAAAGAGCGAATCAAAAACCTTGAGCTTGACGGGCAACTCGATTCTCTCCTCACCCACTTGCACGCGAACGGCCTCTATGTCCATCTCTAATTGGCGAAGCATCTGCGTGTGAACAACGGATTCAAATTGTGCTACTTTAAAGTTGGTCGGCAGCGCCACTTGCAGCACGTTTACAGGCTCATCGACAGGACGAAATGCCTGTGGATCGGGGCTTGAGAGCGTCATCAAAGCCGGATCAAACGCCTCCCAAATTGCAGAGTCGGTATAGGCTGAGCGGCAACTATCAATGTTGAGTGCAGGGTTACGCGCTTTAAGCCTTGCCAGATATGGCAGAGGCGGCATATTCATGATCGGCATGCACGGCAACTTCGACTCCGCAACCTTAAGCATCAACTCGCGGATGCCCTCTTGTCGGTACTGAGGCTCTTGCATAGCCAAAACGACTAAATCAAATCGGTCAAGATCGCCGGCCAACTGCGGCGTGCAAGCGCTCAGCTTACCCGCAAGATTTCGCGAATCAACCTCAAGTAAACCACCCACGCCAATGTCTTTGCGACCTTTGATGGGTAATCGAACGCGAATACCCTGCTCATTGATCAAAGCCGCAGTTGTCGTGCGGCATGTCATGGTGACATTGTGACCCGCAGCTAAAAATTTGATGCCAAGTAGGGAGCCATAAGAGGCTCCCAAAATCAGAATGCTGAA
>CANBRV010000075.1 GCA_947372005.1 Comamonadaceae bacterium
TTGGACACGGCCATCTCGTAACCCTCGCGGCGCATGTTTTCCAAAAGAATCGTCAAGTGCAATTCACCACGTCCCATGACCTGGAAGATACCTTCTTCGTCGGTTTCGTTGACGCGCAGCGCGACATTGTGTTGCAATTCTTTTTGCAAGCGATCCCAAATTTGGCGACTAGTAACGTACTTACCTTCGCGGCCAGCCAGTGGGCTGGTATTGACGCAAAAGTTCATAGTCAGCGTTGGCTCATCGACCTTCAACATCGGCAGCGGAGCGGGATTGGCAACGTCAGTCACAGTCACCCCAATACCAATACCTTCAATACCGTTAATCAGTACGATGTCGCCAGGGCCTGCCTCTGTTGCCTGAATACGATCGAGTCCTTGGAATTTGAGCACTTGATTGACGCGACCTTTAACGGCTTTGCCATCAGGCCCTTCCATCACGACGACATCCATCATTGGTTTGATCGTGCCTTGGCTAATACGGCCAACGCCGATACGTCCGACAAAGGTAGAGAAGTCGAGTGCTGAGATTTGTAATTGCAATGGCGCAGCAGGATCACCTTTTTGCGCAGGCACGTGCTTTAAAACCGTGTTGAAGAGCGCCGACATATCAGGCCCCCACTGCTCGCCTGGCTTGCCCTCTTCCATGGATGTCCAACCGTTAATACCCGATGCGTACACCACAGGAAAGTCAAGCTGCTCGTCTGTTGCGCCGAGTTTGTCGAACAAATCGAACGCGGCATTAACCACGAAGTCAGGGCGTGCACCTGGCTTGTCCACTTTGTTCACTACCAAGATAGGACGCAGACCCAGCGCCAGTGCTTTTTTGGTCACGAAACGTGTTTGCGGCATCGGGCCTTCTTGTGCATCGATCAGCAGCACAACGCCGTCTACCATGGAGAGCGCACGCTCGACCTCGCCACCAAAGTCCGCGTGTCCAGGAGTGTCAACGATATTGATGTGCGTACCTTCCCAGCTTACCGCGCAGTTTTTAGCGAGAATGGTAATCCCGCGTTCGCGTTCGATGGCGTTGTTGTCCATGACGGTGTCAACCACTTTTTCGTGATCGGCAAAGGTTCCAGATTGACGCAGCAATTGATCGACCATGGTGGTTTTACCGTGGTCAACGTGCGCGATGATGGCGATGTTTCTGATTTGCTGGCTCATACTTCTTCTCTCTTACTTTAAAAAATCTAATCTAAAAAAATCTACGCGTTAAAACTCTGTATCTGAGCAATATCCAACGGACTGAGTAAGCGCGTGGGAATTAATTCCTCCGCTTTGATATGCGCACTGCCTAGCAACTGATCGCCCGGGCCATACACTTTCACAAATTCGTTGTCCTTCACTTCTGTCCTACGCCGCACGCCACTTAAAAAACGACCTGCGTTGTCACTATCCAAATCAACTCGCTGATATTGGCTCAGCATCACATCCACTGGCAGCAATAATGCCCCGCGAGCCTCATCAGACAAGGCCTCCAAAGCAGGCAGCGTAATTGCCTTGCCAATCTCAAAATCTCCTGTCGCCATGCGGCGCAGGCTGCTCAAATGTCCACCGCATCCTAAAAACTCACCAATATCCTCACCCAATGTTCGGATGTATGTGCCTTTACTGCACGTCACCACTAAACCAAGCCTCTGATCATCCAACTTCGTGATGACAAGCTTGTGAATCACGATGGCACGTGCTGCTCGCTCTACCTCTAACCCTTGCCGAGCCAGCTCATAAAGCGGCTTGCCGTCTTTCTTCAAAGCGCTGGTCATCGGTGGGATTTGTGAAATCGCACCCGTGAATCTCGCACAAGCTTCATCTAATAAGGCTTGCGCGGTCATTACCGACGTCACCTCTCGCGCTTCAATCACATCGCCTTCTGCATCACCCGTACTCGTCTTTTGCCCTAATTTCAGCGTTGCTTCGTATGTCTTCACCGCATCCAAATGGATGTGAGAAAACTTCGTCGCCGCACCAAAACAAATTGGCAGTACCCCTGTTGCCAGCGGGTCAAGCGTTCCTGTATGACCTGCTTTTTCACCGCGCAATAACCACTTTACTTTTTGCAGTGCATCGTTGCTCGATAGATGCAGTGGCTTATCTAGCAGTAACACCCCATGCAAAGGGCGACGCACAATTTTGACCCTTGCCGGACGCTCCTCTTTAATGCTCAACACTAATCTTCCTTAGCCTGTGTGGCTAGTGCCCTTGCTATCAAAGCATTCATATCAGCAGCCGACTCCATCGTGTGGTCATACTCAAAATGCAAGGTCGGCACGGTATGAATCTGCAAACGCTTAAACAAGAGCGTTCGCAAATAGCCCGCTGATTTTTGCAAACCAGCCAGGCACTCGTCTTTGTCACCCATCAGCTGACTGAAATACACCTTGGCATGCGCGTAATCAGGCGTGACATCCACGCCTGTAACCGTCACCATCCCGACGCGCGGATCCTTCACCTCGCGAGCGATGAGCTCGCCCAAATCACGTTGGATTTGGTCGGCCACGCGCAGGCTACGATTCGGAATAGATGACTGTTTTTTCACGTCAAGCCTTATTTTTAAAGGGTTCTCGCGACTTCTTTGATTTCAAAGAACTCAAGAATATCGCCCACTTCAATATCGTTATAGCCCTTGATATTCAGTCCGCACTCAAAGCCTTCCTTGACTTCTTTCGCATCGTCTTTAAAGCGCTTGAGTGACTCGAGCTCACCCGTATAAATAACGGTGTTTTGACGCAGCAAACGCAAACGCGCTGTACGACGAACAAAGCCTGTGAGCACCATACAACCAGCAATCGAGCCGACTTTGCTGGCTTTGAACACTTGGCGAATTTCTGCCGAGCCAATCACTTCTTCACGCTTCTCAGGTGCCAGCATGCCGCCCATGGCTGCTTTAAGCTCATCCACTGCGTCGTAAATGATGTTGTAGTAGCGAAGATCCACACCATTGTGCTCGGCGTGTTTACGCGCCTGCGCATCCGCACGGGTATTAAAGCCAATCACGACCGCTTTGGACGCAATCGCCAAGTTCACGTCGCTCTCGCTGATACCGCCCACGCCCGCATATACGACCTGCACTTTGATCTCATCCGTCGACAACTTGAGCAATGACTGCGCAAGCGCTTCTTGTGAACCCTGCACGTCAGCCTTAATGATGATGGGCAGCATCTGCACATCACCTGAAGCCATATCGGTGAACATATTTTCCAGCTTAGCCGCTTGTTGCTTAGCCAGTTTAGTGTCGCGGAATTTACCTGAGCGATAGTTAGCAATTTCACGGGCACGGCGCTCATCTGCCATCACCATGAAATCGTCGCCTGCTTGCGCTACTTCTGTCAAACCTTGAATCTCGACAGGAATCGATGGTCCCGCTGACTTGATTGGCTTGCCGTTTTCGTCCAGCATGGCACGCACACGTCCCCAGCACGAACCCGCCAAAACCACATCACCCGCCTTGAGCGTGCCCGATTGAATCAAGACTGTCGCAACAGGTCCGCGGCCTTTATCCAGCCTTGCTTCCACAATCAGACCCTTAGCCATTGCTTCCACCGGGGCACGCAGCTCAAGCACCTCTGCTTGCAAAAGTACTTGCTCAAGCAATTCATCAATGCCTTGCCCTGTACGAGCTGAAACTTGCATAAATGGAGAGTCACCGCCAAATGCTTCTGGCACAACTTCTTCAGCAATCAATTCGTTTTGTACGCGGTCAGGGCTAGCACCTGGCTTGTCAATCTTATTAATCGCCACAACAATCGGTACACCTGCGGCTTTAGCGTGCTTGATCGCTTCTTTAGTTTGCGGCATGACACCGTCATCTGCTGCCACCACCAAAATCACGATATCGGTCGCCTTGGCACCACGTGCACGCATGGCCGTAAAGGCTTCGTGACCAGGGGTGTCGAGGAACGTCACCATGCCGCGTGGCGTCGTGACGTGATAAGCACCGATGTGCTGAGTAATTCCGCCTGCTTCTCCCGCAGCAACCTTGGCTGTACGGATGTAATCGAGCAGCGACGTCTTACCATGATCAACGTGACCCATGACAGTCACCACTGGCGCTCGCGGTAGCATTTCAGAGGATGAAGCCAACACTTCTTCTTCAGTGAACGCTTCTGGATCATCCAGCGCTGCAATCACGGCCTTGTGCCCCATTTCCTCCACCACGATCATCGCGGTATCCTGATCCAGTGGCTGATTAATCGTGACCATTTGCCCAAGCTTCATCAAGTGCTTGATGACCTCAGACGCTTTAACGGCCATTTTGTGCGCAAGATCCGCAACCGTAATAGTTTCCGGCACGTGCACTTCTATCACGCGTGCTTCCACTGGCTCTTGAGGCATTTGCTCTTCGCGTTCATCGCCCTTACGCTTACCGCGTGGGCCACCACGCCAAGACGAACGACCTACGCCTCCAGATGTATCACCACGTGTTTTTAGCGCAGCCTTTTTCTTTTGCTCGTCTGTCCAAGTGGAGGACAGCTTCTCAGACTTAACTTCTTTCTTGCCACCTTTTGCATCTGTTGTGGTTGCAGGCTTTTCACCCACTTTAGGCTTAACGCCTGTCCCCACAGCAGGCTTATGCAGCGTGCCTTTAGCCACTTCTGGCTTTTTCACAGGCTCAGGCTTTTTCGCAATCATCACACCACGGCTAGGCGCGCTCATCATGGCGCGAATCGCATCGGCTTCATCCATCGCCTTTTGGCGACGATCTTTCAGATCTAAGGCTTTAGCTGCGTCATCGCTAGCTTGTTTTACTTGCTCTGCAGCAGCAATCTCTGTAGCAGATGGCCCAGCAGCTACTGGATCTACAACAACGGGAGCTGGCTTGGCTTCCTCAGGAGCTGGTTTAGCGACTTCTTTGGCAGCAGCGGCACGAGCTGCACGCTCAGCCTCGTGCGCTTCGCGAACAGCACGTCGCTCAGCCAACTCTTCTTCTTGACGACGAATCAGCTCGGCTTGACGCATGGCCTCTTGTTCGCGACGAGCCAGCTCGGCATCATCTAAGAATGAAGCGGGCGGCGTATTGGATACCACTTCAGCTACTGCTGGAGCTGGCGCCACAATTGCTTCATCCTCATCACGCTGAACGAAAGTGCGTTTTTTACGCACTTCTACTTGAATCGTACGAGCTTTGCCCGTGCTATCTGCCTGCTTAATTTCGGTGGTAGATTTTTTAACCAGCGTAATTTTTTTACGCTCACCCGTAGCAGTGCCGTGGCTGGTTTGTAAAAATCCAAGCAATTTTTGCTTATCAGCATCCGTTAGCGCATCAGATGCGCTTGCTTTGCTAACGCCCGCGCTACTTAATTGCTCAAGTAGCAGGGCAGTTGTTTTTTTGAGTTCTTGCGCGAAATCGGCGACTGTAGTCGTAGACATATTTTTGTGGTCTCCATCATGATTGAGCAGCGAACCAATGTGCGCGTGCTTTCATAATCAACGCTTTCGCAGCGTCTACGTCGAGTCCAGATAACTCTTGCAATTCATCCACGGCGAGATCAGCAAGATCGTCGCGTGTGTGGACATTGCCAACAGCTAGCTTGCCAACCAAGGCAGGCGTCACGCCGTCTAAATCAAGTAAGTCTTGCGAGGCTTCTTCCACGCCTTCTTCATTCGCAATTTCCATCGTCAGGAGTGCGTCTTTGGCCCGCGTACGCAGCTCATTGACGGTATCTTCGTCAAAACTTTCAATCTCTAGCATTTCTTGCAGCGGCACGTAGGCAACTTCTTCTAGCGTATTAAAGCCTTCTGCAATCAAAATATCGGCGACTTCTTGATCAACGTCAAGCTTGTCCATAAAGAGCTTACGGGTGCTAGTCATTTCATCGGCTTGTTTTTGCGCCGACTCAGCTGCATCCATGATGTTGATGCGCCACCCTGTCAGCTCAGCTGCCAAACGCACGTTTTGTCCGCCGCGACCAATGGCGATGGCCAAGTTCTCTTCGTCCACAACCACGTCCATAGCATGACGCTCTTCGTCAACCACAATCGAGGACACATTGGCAGGAGCCAGGGCGCCAATCACAAACTGCGCTGGATCTTCACTCCAGAGCACAATATCGACGCGCTCGCCAGCTAGTTCGGTCGTGACAGCCGTCACGCGGCTACCGCGCACGCCGACGCAAGTACCAATCGGATCGATGCGCTTGTCTTCCGTATGCACAGCAATTTTGGCGCGTGAACCTGGATCGCGAGCACAAGATTTAATTTCTAGCAAACCTTGCTCAATTTCAGGGACTTCGTTTTTGAAAAGTTCCATCATGAACTCTGGTGATGTACGCGAGAGCACGATTTGCGCACCACGCAGCGTGGTATCAACCTTCATGATCATGGCGCGAACACGGTCGCCAGAACGCAAATTTTCCTTCGGAATGATCTCGCCGCGGCGTAGACGTCCTTCGACACGGCCACTCTCCACAATGATGTCACCCTTGTCCAGACGCTTGACCGTACCAACCAAAATCTTTTCACCGCGCGCCATAAAGTCAGAAAGTACCATCTCGCGCTCGGCATCACGAATTTTTTGCAAAATCACTTGCTTGGCCGTCATCGCACCAATGCGCCCAATGGGCACGGACTCAATCGGCTTCTCGATGTAGTCGCCCTCTTCCAAGTCAGCCAGCTGCTCTTGCGCTTCGGAGAGCAACTCTTCGGCATCGGGATTTTGCAGGCCTGCACTATCGGGCACGACCAACCAGCGGCGGAAGCTTTCATAGTTACCTGTATCGCGGTCAATCTGTACGCGAATATCAACTTCGCCTTCGTAAAATTTAGCGGTCGCTTGCGCCAGTGCGGCTTCCACAGCACCGTACACGATATCGGCTTCCACATTTTTTTCCCGCGAAATTGCATCAACCAACATCAGCATTTCGCGATTTTGAGTCGGCTTCGCCGCCTCAGCTATCTCGGCTGCTTTTTTCTTTGACACACGCTTCACAGGTTTTTTAACAACTGCTTCCATGATGACCTCTCTGAACTAAAAATCTAAAAATCATTGACTACGGCCTTTGAAATTCACGATCGGCGCTAGCCTTGCTTCGCGTATTTCATGCCACTCAAAGCCCAGCGCATTCACCGCTGCGGCATCTAACTTCTTCTGACTCACCTTAGCGCCAGGCTTAGCGGGCTTGACCTCGTCGCGCCACACAATTTGCCACTGAGCTTGCTCTTTAGGGTCAGCACTCGCCTCTTGCTTCTCTAAAACCCCGCGAAATTTGCGACGGCTCACGGTAATACCTTGATCCGCCTGCTGCCCCGCTTGGCCAATTGGGTTTTTCAGCGTGATGTCAATCACCTCACCTGCAAACCTTGCTAAATCCAGCTCATGCCGCAATAAACGGTCAATACCTGGGCTGGATACCTCTAATCGCGAATAATCCACACCTTCAACTTCCAGTACATACTGAAGTTGCCGTGTGACCCGCTCGCAATCATCGACTTGCACGTACTGCTCAGGTCCGCCCGGCACATGGGGCAACTCAATCGTCACACGTAGCAACCCACCAGCCGAGCGCTGCACTTCGACAAGGTCTAGGCCCAGTCCTTTGACAGTTTGCTCAATAACAGTTTGGTAGCCGGTCTGCATAAAAAATGAACGAAAAAAAGGGCGGTTGGTATCCGCCCTACTTGCCTTTTTGGTTGATGCGTCAGATTATACGCTACGCAGCCCTCGTAGTCGTACTAAGGCAATCGTTGCAAGCGGAATCAGCAATCCGAGCCCCGCCACCCACGCTAGCGTTGGCGTGAGGTCAGCGTAATTGGCGGCTGTCGTGATCTGCTGAGTCACAGGATCACGCACCTCACGTGCCAGCACAAATATTTGATTAAGGTACTTCGTCCCAAGTTGCGCGGCCGACAAAGCAAGATTGGTAAATGATGCCATCACAGCAAAGTAAGTCGCCCTGAGGTTCTGCGGCGCGGTTTGTGCAATCCACGCCAGCATAGGAATCATGGCAATTTGTGCGAGAGGTGACTCCAGTGCTGTATCAGCAATGCCAATAAATCGAGCATCAACTAAGCCCCCTGTCATGCGAGCGGTCCACTCATGCAACCCCATACTCATACCGATGTTGGGCAGAGCAATGATGAGTTGCGCCACACTCAGCCAGACGATCGTTGACGAGACCGAGCGATTAGCCGCCCAGCCGCGCAGCGCAAACAAGCCAGCCAATGTGAGCGCGTAACTAATGAATGACAAGACGGCTTGAAAATGCTGGTCGTATCCCAGCACATCAATAGCCCACCATGTGACGCCTTCGCCTGCGCTTGGCACAGCACGGAACATAAAAATAACGATGGCGGTTGCCCAAAGTGTTTGCTTGGCTTCGTGCGCTAAATCAGTCGTGAGACTGCGAATTAAAAAAATCAAAATAGCCAGCGAACCCACAAATACCACTTCTTGCCCATAACGCCATGGCAACAAGCCCATGCCCACCGTAAACGCAATAAAAATGACGCTCCCCACTAAAAGCACCTTATTGGGTTTAGTGATGGTGCCCACAAGCTTTTTCTTTTCACGCCCATGCCAGAGCCAAATACCCAGTACTGAGATGAGTGGAATCGCTAGTGAGCCTTGATAAACATGCAAATACACCTGTGACTTCTCCGCTTGCGAGAGCATTTCGACACCTGAGAACAACCACATATTGAACACCGCAACGAAGATCGCGCCACTCATCACCGCTATACGCCCCAGAGTTTGCATCGTCGTATGCATGGCATGCAAAGCCATATCGGATAAGGGCTGGCCGAGAGCGTCGTGCGTAGGTACTGCCTCTACCGTCATAGCATCGGCTACCACATCTTGCAAAACAAAGCCCATGGGCAGCAAAAGCGTCGCAACAACAAACCACGTTTGGGTGCTGGCATATTCGTTCATGGATGCAAGGTGACTGATTAAGCCCGCAAAGATAAGAAAACTAACGCCCATCAGCACGCCACCTAAATACACAAGCCAGCTTTTAAAACGCCAAAGCAAATCGACGACATGACCTATCGGCATTTTGATGACATAGGGCATGGCTGACCAAAACGCAAGGCTTGCTAAAAATTCTGCCGACAAGTCGAGATACTCTTTCACAAAGAATGTGCCCGCAATCCCTGAAAAACCTTGAATGCCCGCTGCAAAGTAAATCATCATGGGGGGCAGATACGACCACTGCCAGTTTTTTTGAAGATCGCGGATGCCATGCGAGAATCGCGCTGTCATTTTCATCATTACTTTTTCAAACAGGTTCATCATGGGTTCAAATTCTGGTTTTTTAACAGGTAAAAAATTACTCATCACCGGCGTACTCTCTAACCGCTCGATTGCCTATGGCATTGCTAAAGCT
>CANBRV010000076.1 GCA_947372005.1 Comamonadaceae bacterium
CAGCAAGGCTACTCGGAAGCGGCTGTGGGCGTGCTCGCGCAGCCAAAAGGTATCGCGTGGAATGTGTTTGATGAGCGCATTTTGCAAACCGCACGCGCCTTCCCCGATTTTGTGGAAGCCGAAAAAATGGGCGCAATTAAGCGCTGCGAGGATGCATCGGCTATCGCAGCATTGATTGGCTGCGAATCGGTTGAAGTGCCGTCCGCATTGATAGCACCTTTCTACGCTGTGCGCGTGACGGGCGCACTGTTTCACACACAAGGCGGACTCGATATTGATTCGCAGTGTCTCGTGCAGACCACATCTGGTGCGGCTCTCCAAGGCCTCTGGGCTGCAGGCGGCGCAGCACGCGGCGTGTCGGGCCATGCCGTGTGGGGTTACTTATCGGGCAACGGCTTACTCAGCGCCGTGGCGGGCGGCTACATTGCTGCGCATTCAATCGCAGAAAGTATTTCAAAATGAACACTCTCAAAACACGCTTAGACCAAACCAAACTACTCCTAGTCCCTGGCGTGTACGACGCACTGGGGGCACTCATTGCCGAACAAACAGGCTTTGAAGCGCTGTACCTATCGGGCGCGTCCATTGCGTATACCTTGCTAGGTCGCTCCGACATTGGCCTCACCACCTATTCCGAAGTCGAGCGAGTACTTGCCAACATCTCCGAGCGCGTGCAAATCCCCGTCATCGTGGACGCAGACACAGGCTTTGGCAATGCCCTCAACGCCCAGCGCACCGTTCGCGGATTCGAGCGTGCGGGCGCCGCCATGATTCAGCTAGAAGATCAAGGCTTCCCTAAGCGCTGCGGTCATTTGGATGGCAAAAGCGTGATCTCTACCAATGAGATGTGCGGCAAACTCAAAGCCGCGCTGGACGCAAGAGTGAGCAACAGCACCCTTATCATGGCGCGCACCGATGCGCTGGCGATTGAAGGACTGGACGCAGCGCTGGATCGCGCCGAAGCCTACCTAGCGTGCGGTGTCGATGCCCTCTTCATTGAAGCCCTGCGCAGCCCAGCCGACATGGTGGCAGCCTGCAAACGCTTTGCGCACCGCGCTCCGCTGCTCGCCAACATGGTCGAAGGCGGCAAAACGCCCATGCAAAGCGCCGCAGAGCTAGAGCGCCTAGGCTTCTCCATCGCCATCTACCCAGGCGGCACAGCCAGAGCCGTCAGCTTTGCGATGCAGCGCTACTTCGCCAGCTTGCACGCGACTCAAAGCACGGATGCGATGCGCGGGCAGATGCTGAATTTTGAGGAACTCAATGCAGTGATTGGCACGCCTGAATTGTTGGCGGCGGGGGCGCGGTATGCGAATTAAAAGACAGACAACTGGTCGCGTCATCTACGGGTCTTACCCAGTACTTTCACCCCCAGTACTGCGCTAACATTTTTCTTTTGACATTCAACCTCACAGGAGCCTCAGCCATGACCACCACCCGCCGCACCTTTGTCACCCAAACCTCAACCCTTGCCACCGCCACGGCCGCGTCCACGCTTGGCTTTCCGCTGATTGCGGGTGCGCAGCCTAAGTCTGTAAAGATTGGCGTTTTGCATCCTGTGACGGGGGCGCTCGCTTACTCGGGACAGCAGTGCCGTGAGGGGGCGCTGCTGGCGATTGAGGACATCAACAAGGCGGGCGGGGTTAAGTCGCTGGGCGGGGCGAAGATTGAGGCGTTACTGGGCGACGCGCAATCTACGCCGCAAGCAGGTGTGGCGGAAATTGAACGGATGAACGAAGCGGGCGTGTCGGCTGTGGTGGGGGCGTTTGCCTCGGCGATTTGTTTGGCAACCACGCAGGCTGCGGCCAAGTACGGCCTGCCGCATGTGGTGGACATTGGCGTGGCGGATCAAATTGTGGAACGCGGACTCAAGAACACTTTCCGCTTTGGTCCTGGCTATAAAAAATGCGCTGAAGTGGCGGTGGCCAATTTGCATGTGCTGAACACCGCTGCGGGTAAGCCCGCGCGCACGGTAATGATCATTCACGAAGAGTCTTTGTTTGGCACGGGCACGGCCAATTTGCTGGCGCGTGAGTTGCCTGGTTACGGCTACGAGGTGAAAGAAATCATCAAACACGCCAACCCGACGCGCGACTTCAACAACATCGTGCTGCGCATGAAAGCTGTCAATCCAGACATCGTGATTCCTGCCAACTATTACAACGAATACGCGCTCTTGGTGCGCACCATGCAGCAGCAAAAGGTCACGCCCAAAGCGATCTATTCGGTGCTGGGCGGCGCGGCGTCTAGCTACAAGTTTGTGAAGGAGTTTCCCGATGCGGCCAACGGCATCATCGACTGCAACCATTGGTACAACCCGAAGGACAAACGCAGCGCGGAATTGAAGAAACGCGTGGAAGCCAAGGGCTTGTTTTTTAGCTACGAAATCTTCAACACCTACACCGCGATGCGCCTCTTGGCTGACGCAATTGAACGCGCCAAATCAACCGACCGCGCCGCCATCATCAACGCGCTGGAGAAGAGCACGTTTGCCGACCACTTCATGCCGTATGGTCCGACCAAGTTTGTCAATGGCCAAAACATGGGTGCGCAGCCGCTGATGACGCAGGTGCTGAAGAACGACATCAAGGTCATCATTCCGCGTGACTACCGCGAGGCTGATCCGCTATTTCCGCTGAAGGCGTAAATGCGGGACATCGACAGGCTCAGTCCGAACGGTGGACGCGCTGATGTTTGACTTTGGGATTCTTTTCGCCTCGGTTTTAAACGGCATCACCACAGGCGCAGTCTATGCGCTGGTGGCGCTGGGTTTGACGCTGATTTATGGCGTGCTGCACATCATCAATTTTGCGCATGGCGCGTCTTTGATGGTGGCGCTGTACTTTGTCTATGTGCTGAAAGAAAAGTTCGGTATCGACCCGTACGCCGCACTGGTATTGCTTGTGCCCGCCATGTTTGTGCTGGGCTATGCCTTGCAGCGCTTCATCATTAATCGCGCTTCGCATGGCAAGGATGAAAACATTTTGCTGGCGACCCTAGGCATTGCCATTGTGCTGGAGAACTTGGCGCTCTTGGTGTTTCAGTCTGACACCCGAAACATAGAAACCACTTATACGCTCGCCACCGCCAACGTGCTGGGCGCAACGATTGCGCAAACCAAATTGATTGCTTTTGCAGGGGCGTTGGGCGTGGCTACTGCACTATTGCTCTTTATGCAAAAGAGCCGACTAGGCCGCGCCATCCGCGCCGTTGCCAAAGAAAAACATGGCGCAAAGCTAATGGGCATTGACGTGGAGCATGTCTATGCCATGAGCTTTGGCATTGGTCTTGCCTGCTTGGGCGCAGCGGCCTGCTTTTTGCTGCCGACGTACTACGTCAATCCGCAAGCGGGTAGCGGCTTTGTACTGGTCAGCTTCACCATCGTCGTGCTGGGCGGCATGGGGAGCTTTACGGGGGCGCTACTCGGTGGACTCTTGATGGGCATCGTCGAGTCGCTGTGCGGCTTGTACCTTGGCGAATCGCTCGGGCAACTAGGAATTTTTTTGATTTTTATTGTGGTGTTGCTCTTCAAGCCTGAAGGCTTTTTTGGAGCGAAAGCATGAGCACTTTTAGCCGCATGAAAATCGATTTGCTGGGCATGATTGCACTTGCTGTGGTCGTCAGTTTTTTAGCGATCACGGTCACATCAGGCGCGTGGCAAAACTTCTGTGTGATGGTGCTCTATGCCACGCTGCTCGCGCAAGCTTGGAACATTTTGGGCGGATACGGCGGACAGTTTTCTTTTGGCCATTCGTTGTTTTTTGGCGTCGGTGCGTATGCACAAATCATTGCCCAATTGCAGTGGAGTATGAATCCATATCTGGCGCTGCTCTTTGCAGGGTCGCTTGCGGTATTGGTTGCGCTGTGGGTCGGATTTTTGAGCTTTCGCTACGGCCTCAAAGGATCGTACTTTGCGCTCGTCACCTTGGCGTTTGCCGAAGTCTTTCGCATCCTCGCGTTTAGCGTGTCCTTTACAGGTGCAGGCGTGGGTTTGATGCTGCCACTCAAAACAAGCAGTGCCAATTTGCAGTTCGCGGATAAAAGCGGATTCATGGTTGTCGCGCTAGTTTTGGTGCTGCTGGCCTTTGCCATCACGCTCTACCTCAAGCATTCAAGAATCGGCGCTTATTTGCAAGCCGTACGCGATAACGAAGACGCAGCGCGGGCGGTAGGGGTGAACTGCTTTCGCGTCAAACTCATTGCGATAGCGCTCTCAGGCTTTTTAATGAGCCTTGGTGGTGCGTTTTATGTCCAAGTCTTTCAGTACATTGACCCCACCATCGCCTTTGGGGCGACGAGTTCGGTGGAAGCCCTAGTCGCCGCCATCGTCGGCGGCATTGGCACGCTGTGGGGGCCGCTGCTCGGGGCGCTGGTGCTGCATGGCTTGTCGGATATCACGCGTAATTTATTTGGTCAACTGCCAGGTATTAATTGGGTGATTTATGGCGTGGTGCTGGTGACCATGGTGATCTTTTTGCCGCGTGGCTTGATGGGTGGATTGACGAGCTTGTGGGCGCGTTTGAAGAAGTCCAAAGCATGAACGCCTTGCTAGAGATTCACAACTTGAGCAAAACATTTGGCGGGCTCAAAGCTGTGAAGGATGTGTCGCTGAACTTGAAAGAGGGCACGTTGGCCGCCATCATTGGCCCCAACGGCGCAGGTAAGACGACGCTCTTCGCGCTGATGTCGGGATTCATCAAACCCGATACGGGACGCGTAACCTATGCAGGCAAAGACATCACAGGCCATGCGCCGCATTTGAACGCCAAACGCGGCATGGCGCGCACCTTTCAAATCGTCCAGCCTTTTGCGGCGCAAACGGTGCTGGAGAACATTGCCGTAGGCGCGCATTTGCACATGGCTTCACGCCGCGCGGCACTAGCAAAAGCTGAAGCGATTGCAGAGCAAGTCGGACTCACATCGCAAATCGACAAACCCGCGGCGGCGCTAACGGTTGCTGGCCGCAAGCGTTTAGAGTTGGCACGAACGCTAGCCACGCAGCCGCGTTTATTGCTGCTTGACGAAGTGCTGGCAGGACTGAATCCGCAAGAGATTGCCGAGATGATTCCCGTGGTGCGAGGCATTGCCAATAGCGGCGTGACGGTGCTGATGATCGAGCACGTGATGCAGGCTGTGATGAACCTTGCAGAGCATGTGTGGGTGCTGGCCGAAGGTCAATTGATTGCCGAGGGCTCGCCACAAAGCGTGACACAAGATGCGCGGGTGATTGAAGCGTATTTGGGCACTGGGATGGCGGAGAAGTTGAAGCGGGAAGGCGTGTCCTCATGAACTTGCTCAATGTCCAAAATCTGCACGGAGGCTATGACGGCGTCGAGGTGCTGCGCGGTGTGGATTTGCACGTTCAGCTGGGTGAAATCGTGGCGTTGCTGGGAAGCAACGGTGCGGGCAAAAGCACTTTTAACAATGTGATTTGCGGCATCTACCCTGCATGGAGTGGGCAGGTCGTTTTTGACGGCCAAGACTTAAGCGGCGCACACTACACCAGCGTGGTCGAAGCGGGTTTGATCCATGTGCCCGAAGGCCGCAAGGTGTTTCCTAATCTGAGCGTGCAGGACAATTTGGTGCTGGGCGCTTATTTGCGTGGCCGTGCCAATGAAGCAAGCAATTTAGAGCGTGCTTACGATATTTTTCCGCGATTGAAAGACCGTCGCAGCCAACTGGCGGGCACCCTCAGTGGCGGCGAGCAGCAAATGCTGGCGATTGGACGCGGCCTTATGAGCGAGCCCAAGCTCTTGATATTGGATGAACCTTCGCTTGGTTTGTCGCCGCTTTTGGTCGAAGAAATGTTTGCACTCATTGTTCAATTGCAACAGCAAGATATGGCGATTTTGTTGGTCGAACAAAACGTGGCTCAGTCACTGCAAATCGCCAGCCGCGCCTATGTAATGGAAAACGGTGCGGTGCGTTTTAGTGGCACATCCAACGAATTGTTAGCCAGCGATGATTTGCGCAAAGCTTATTTAGGACTTTAGAAAGGAACTCTCCATGAAACCAGAATTTGACCTCCTCATTAAAAATGTCCGCGTGGTGCGCCCGCACGGCAATGTGGTACATGAATCCGACATTGCCATTACCGACGGCAAATTCGCACTCGTTGCGCCCGGCATTGATGCGAGCCGTGCCAAGATCGTGCACGACGGACGCGGACAATTAGCTTTTCCGGGCGTGGTGGATGCGCACATGCACAGTGGGATTTATTCGCCGCTAGTCGAGGACTCAGTCACCGAGAGCAAGGCCGCGGCCATGGGCGGCGTGACGTCGTCGCTGAACTACTTTCGCACAGGGCAGTATTACCTGAACAAGGGCGGGCCTTACAAGAAGTTTTACCCCGAGGTGCTCAAGACCGCCAAGGGTCGCTTCCATGTTGACTACGGCTTTCATCTCGCGCCGATGGATGGCACGCATATCAAAGAAATCCCCGAGTTGATTGAAAAGTATGGCGTCTCCAGCTTTAAGATTTTTATGTTCTACGGCTCACATGGACTGCATGGCGCCTCGAACACGCAAAAAGATTTTTTGATGATTGGTGAGAACGACCGCTACGACCTCGCGCACTTCGAGTTCATCATGCGAAGTGTGCAAGCTGCCCGCGAGCAAATGCCCGAGAAGGCGCACCAGATCTCGCTCTCGCTGCACTGCGAAACGGCGGAAATTATGACGGCGTACACCAAGTTAGTTGAAAAAGACAAGACCTATCAAAAGCCTGGGATGGGGCTTGCGGCCTACAGCGCCTCGCGCCCACAGCACTCCGAAGGACTGGCCGTGTTCATTGCCAGTTACCTCGCCAACGAGACGTCGCTTACCAACATCAACCTCTTGCATCTCTCGTCGCGCAAAGCCGTGCAAGCCGCGATGATGATGTCGGATGTGTTCCCACACATCGACTTCAAACGCGAAGTCACGATTGGTCATTTGATGCTGGACACCAACTCCAAAGCGGCAGAGCTTGCAAAAGTCAATCCGCCGATTCGTCCGCGCGAAGACGTTGAATTTTTATGGGAAGCGCTGCTCGCTGGCGAACTCGATTGGGTCGTGTCCGACCACGCTTGCTGCCGCCACGAAATGAAAATTCCCAAGCACTACTTCGGCAATATTTGGATGGCCAAGAGCGGCTTTGGTGGCACGGAGTATTTGTTACCCGCCCTCGTGTCCGAAGGCACCAAGCGCGGCATGAGCTACAACCACATGGCGCAGGTATTGGCGTGGAATCCTGCGCAGCGCTATGGCCTGAATAAAAAAGGCGACATCGCGGTGGGCTTGGATGCCGACGTGGTGCTGGTCGATCCAAACAAGACGTGGACGATCAAAGCCAGCGAATCACCCAGCACACAAGGTTACACGCCGTTTGAGGGGTTGGAGCTATCCGCCAGCGTGAGCAGCACGTACTTGCGTGGCCATTTGATTTATGAGAACGGCCAAGTGGTGGGCAAGCCGCGCGGTGAATATTTGTTTAGGCCAACGGCTTAGATGACACACCCCGTCATCACATCCCTACTCCCCGTCATCTTGCTCATCGCGACAGGCTATGTGGCTGGCAAGCAAGGCTGGATAAGGGCTAGCGCTAAGGGAGACTACTCCAACATCATTTTCTTTTTGCTGTTGCCGCCGCTACTTTTTCGCACGATGGCGCAAAGTCATCCTGAAAATTTGCAGCTCTTGCCCGTGCTGGCGTACCTTGGCAGCATGGTGATCTTGTTTGCGATGGTGCTGGTGTGGGCAGGTGTGAATCAGCGCGGAGCCATACTGGGCTTGGCTGCGACCTATGGCAATACGGTCATGATTGGTATTGCGCTCGTCGGTTTTGCGTATGGCGAAGCGGGTCAAGCCGTGCTGTTCAGCCTCCTCTCGGTGCACGCCATCATCATGCTCACCTCTGCCACGATGTTCTTGGAATGGCTGCGCAAAAAAAATAGTGATGCGCATCCCGCAAGGGCGGCGCTGGAAGCTTTGCGAGGTGCGCTTCTCCAACCAACTACTTGGCCAATTTTGCTGGGACTCATCTATAGCCAAACCGGACTTGCGCTCCCTGTCGTGATTGATAGACCGATGCAACTGCTGGGGCAAGCGTTTAGCCCACTCGCTTTGGTACTGGTGGGACTCACGCTTTCTGTCACAAAGTTTGGCGATCACATCAAACCCGCACTGGGTTTATCGATACTCAAAAACTTCGTGCAGCCCTTGCTGGTCTTGTGTTTAGGGCTTGGCTTAGGTCTGCATGGCTTGCCGCTCACGGTGATGGTGGTCGCAGCATCGCTGCCCATGGGTGCGAACGTGTTTATGTTTTCGCAGCGTTACGAGGAGTCTGAAGAGTTGATCACGACGAGCGTGTCAGTCTCGACCGTGATGGCGCTGTTTAGCGTGGCGCTTGCCATGTCGCTCGCACCTTTGATTGAAAAACTATGACATCGCAACTCAAACTCTGCATCCTCGACCAATCGGTTGCTGTACAAGGTCGCAGTCATGCGGATTCGATACAAACTACGCTGGCATTAGCCGAGAAGGCTGAAAGATGGGGCTATCACCGTTTTTGGGTGAGCGAACATCACAGCCACCCGACCATCGTCGGCTCCGCGCCCGAAGTGCTCATGGCCGCGATTGCCGCGCGCACCACGCGCATCCGCATTGGTAGCGCAGGCGTGATGCTGCCGCACTACGCCTCGCTCAAAGTCGCCGAACAATTTCGTGTGTTGGATGCCCTAGCGCCAGGCCGTATCGACCTTGGTGTGGGACGCGCCCCAGGCAGCGACCAACGCACCTCGCGGCTACTCAACCCTGACCCGAGATCGTCCGATAACTTCCCGCGCCAAGTGCAGGAACTGATGGTGTGGACAAATAACGAAACCGCCTACGGTGTAGAGGCTTATCCATCTAGCACCACCGCACCCACCATTTGGATGCTGGGTAGCTCAGATTACGGCGCACAACTCGCTGCCGAACTAGGTCTGCTATACGCTTTTGCGTACTTCATTACCGACGGGCAAGGCTTGGAGCAGGCTCTCGATATTTATCGCCAAAACTACAAGCCCAGCGAGGC